>CALFDI010000139.1 GCA_937952875.1 uncultured Verrucomicrobiales bacterium | reverse complement strand
GTGCCGAACCGTAGCACAGTCGCACTTGGTGGATTGATCACAACTGAGACGACTGATGAGAAACAAGGAGTTCCATTGCTGAAAGATCTACCGCTACGAGGAAAACTCTTTTCAAGCCACGATACTGATAGTGAGCGAGATGAACTCGTTATCTTTATTCAGCCAACCATTACTTCAACTGATTTTGGTTTGGCAGGTGTGCAGAGTGACTTCAATGCGCGTCATGAAATTAGCAGAGATGCGATGGGCCTCGCAAATGGAACTGGAATGCTGCCAGAGATCGGATCGTTCGAGCCTGTTGTAGAGCAGTCTCGCCCTAAACCTAAGCCACGCAAGAAAGTCGCTAGACGCCAGCCGGTGGAGCTCGAAGTCGAGCGCCAGCCTGTTTCAACGAAGTCTGGCTCTAAAAAGGAAAACTTCTTCGGAAGACGCAAGCGCTAGATTTTAAACGACCTTTTCTTCAAAACGGCTCATGGAATTTTCCCGTGAGCCGTTTTTTCTTAGGAAAAATCGTAGCGTATTTTGTCACCATTCATTTCCGGCCTTGCAGGTGCTAGGGGGCTAATGTCAGTTTCAACCCCAACACGGAGGCACACTGTGCGGGCTTCCGCCTGAACGTCCCTTCTAAGTCAATTTACCCAATCATCATGTCAGAAGCCATTACTGAGATTCAAGAGTCCGACCTGTCTCCACAGGACAAGCCCCTGTGGACAAAAGCATCGAATGCCGTCCAAGTCGGGAACCATGGTTACGCTGTTACCATTATCCAAGCTGTTCTAAAGGAATATCCAGGGTTTATCGGTGCTCGCCGCATTTTACGCCAGTGCATGATCGCTGAGCTAAATAAAGCAGGTGGTGTCAAGAAAGGCATGTTTGGTAGCCCAATCTCCGGTCTTAGCAAGCTCGCTAGCCGGGCGAAGAAAGAGCCTCTCGCAGTGCTGCCAGATCTAGAGAAGGAGCTGACAAAAGATCCAGGCAATGATGCGGCGAACACTCTATTGCATGATATTGCTCTTTCACTTGGCCTTACGGAAACAGCCGCATTCGCGCTAGAAACTGTCCGCGAGCAGTATCCAGATAATACCAAATCACTTCATAAGCTCGCAGATTACTACCTTTCCACTGATCAGCCAGGAAAAGCAGCGGAAGTCTATAACGATATCGTTAAAGCTGACCCAACTGACTCAACTGCGATCAAAGGGGCAAAAGACTCAACCGCTAAAGCCTCCATGAAGCAAGGCGGCTGGGGTGGTGACGGTGGTCCTCAGAAAAAATCTCAAGAAGAGTTCGAACAGCTCGAGGCTGCTTCACGCACAGGACTCACACGCGAACAGCTCGAGGCAAAGCGTGATCGTCTCGCAGGAGAATATGCTGAAGACTCAAATAACATGCGCGTCGTCAGAGATTTGGCTGATACGTATGAGCAGCTTGAGGATTGGGCGAACGCTGCAGTCTTCTATGACTGGGCATTTCAGCTCTCTGCTGGTGATGTCTCCCTCCAGAATAAAGCGAGCGAGATGAAGGAGAAAGACGCTGAGAATCAGCTCGTCACACTCCGCGCTCAGCTCGCCGCCGATCCAGAGAATGCTGAACTAAAAGCACAGGTCGAAGAACTCGAGAAAGTCAAAATCAGTGGTGGAGTCATCGAGGCAAAAGCTCGAGTCGATCAGAACCCAACGGATCCTAAGCTCCGCTACGAATACGGAAAAGCTCTCTACGCCGCTGGTGAATACAGCGAGGCTATACCGCATCTTCAGCAGGCGACTCGTAATCCGCACATTCGAATCAAAGTTCTTCTCCTTCTTGGGCAGACATTTGAGAAAAAGGGCATGCTCGATCTTGCAGTCAAGCAGCTCACAGATGCGAATAGTGAACTAACAGTTATGGACGGAACGAAGAAAGACATCCTCTATAACCTTGGCCTCATTCACGATAAGAAAGGCGATGCTGAAGCTGCACTCGAGTGCTTCAAGACGATTTACGAAGTCGATTACGGCTATCGCGACGTCGCACCACGTGTGGAAGCACAGTATCAGTAGTGATAGAATCTCCTAGCGAGATAATCTTTTTCATTTCACCACGTCAGATTGTCTGGCGTGGTGATTTTTTTTTGATGCCCTTTAAAGCTTCTCGATAAGCTGCAAAACGTCTTCAGCTTGTCGGCGTGTGTTAGGTGATCGATCGTGATGAATGAGTCTACCGTTCTTAAAGAGAAAGGTTTCTCGTCTTGGTTTGCTGTTCGGGTGGATCACTCGAAAGGCATCACAGATCTGGCCAGTCGTGTCAGCTAGCAAGGGGAAGGGGAGTTGGAACTTATCAGAGAAAGCTTTCTGCTCGGCGACTGTATCCATCGAGATGCCAATGACCTGAACGTTCTTCTGTGAGAGTGTCGCAAATGCAGACCGCAGCGACTTCACTTGGCGAATTCATCCAGGTGTATCCGCCTTAGGATAGAAAAAGACCACACTCCAGGGGCCAGAAGTCGCTTGTTGAATATTCACTAACTTACCATTCTGTGCAGGTGCGCTAAGAGATGGAGCCTTCCACTCAGGACTATGTGCCACGGGCAGAGGCGTCGTCGCACAGCTAGCGAGCAGACAGGCGAAAAACGAAAAGACAAGGAAACGCATGCCATGAGAATAGGTTTTTTGAGGTGTGTAACGAAGG
>CALFDI010000138.1 GCA_937952875.1 uncultured Verrucomicrobiales bacterium | reverse complement strand
ACAAGTGGGCGTGTGTTTGTGTCTCAGAATGGAGATCAGAAACGTCCTGTCGCAAGCCTGACTAAGATCGCGACAGCTCTGGTCGTATTAGATTTTGCAAAAGTCAGCCAAACTGACTTAAGCGGTCAGGCGATTGTTCCTCAGAGTGCGTTAGGTATCGGAGGATCGAATCCGATGGGACTCTACCCAGGAGATCGAATTTCCATGAGAGATGCTTTGTATTCAGCTCTCTTGGGGAGTGATAATGTCGCAGCCCATACATTAGCAGATCGAGTCGGGAGGTCGCTACTGGCGCAGCGAAAAAAGGCGGGTGATCCTGTTAAAGAATTCGTCAGAGAGATGAATGTGCTGGCGAAGGCGATCGGAATGAAGCGCACAAAGTTCGTAAACCCGACTGGGTTAGATACGGCCCAGCAGCGTGGTTATTCGACAGCAGCAGACATGGTCGCGCTATGTATGCGTGCTATGAAAAATGAGGCGTTTGCTTTTTACGTGCTACAAAAAAGTCGTGACGTGAGCTTTTCCCGCGCCGGTGAAGTGAAGACCTTTAAGGTGAAGTCGACTAATGAAATCCTGGGCAAAAAAGGTGTGATCGGGATCAAGACGGGAACGACTCGCCTAGCTGGTGAGTGTCTGGCCACGTGTTCTCAGAAAAAGCCGCTGGTCGTAAAGCTCGCTGACGGGAGGAGCCAAGTGACTCACCGGAAGCTCATCTGCGTTGTTCTCGGTTCTCCAGATCGCTTTGGGACGACTCCTCTTTTGTTAGATCAAGGCTTCTCTCTATTTTTACAGTGGAGAAAGGCTGGCTTCCCGACGGGGGTAAAGGGGGAGCGCTTTATCCACGTTCCGTCACTTTAGTGTCAGGAATGCAGTGTTGACGGGATCAAAGTATCATTTAGTAGTCATTACATATGCGTATTGCTGTTTTAAATTGCGGAGGAGATTGTCCCGGGCTGAATGCTGTGATTCATGGGGTGACATGTGCTGCAGCTGAACTCGACTGGGAAGTCATAGGCTTTCGAGATGGCTTCGAAGGAATGATCCGAGAGGGTGGCGATTACATGATGCTGACTCCTGAAGATACGCAGGGAATTATCAAGCTCGGAGGCACCATTCTGGGCACGACGAATAAAGGAAACTTCGCCGCGAAACAGGGCGAGGGTGACGTGGCGAAAGTGCCTGCAGAGATTGTCGCGCGAGCTAAGCAGACTGTCGATATGCTCAAGATCGAGGCAGTGGTCGTCATCGGCGGCGACGGTTCTCTCACGACAGCGCAGCAGCTGTATGAAGAAGGTTGGCCGATTATCGGGGTGCCTAAGACGATCGATAATGATCTGACTGCGACTGCTATGACATTTGGTTTTGATAGTGCTGTCTCATGCGTCGTCGATGGATTGGATCGCCTTTACACAACAGCTCTGAGTCATAAGCGCGTGATCGTGTTAGAGGTCATGGGTCGCCATGCTGGGTGGATCGCTCTCTACGGCGGGATTGCTGGTGGTGCGAACGCCATTCTTCTTCCAGAGATTCCGTTCGATGTCGAAAAGGTCGCTGACTCTATTAAAGAGCGAGATGCAGAGGGAAATCACAGCACTCTCGTCGTGGTCGCCGAGGGGGCAAAGACTGAAGATGGTCTTGTTTTAAAATGTCAAAACGAAGGAGCGGAAGTTCGTCTCGGAGGAATCGGCGATACTGTCGCTGCTCGCATTGAGGAACTTACGGGTAAGGAGACGCGTTCTTGCACCCTTGGGCACCTTCAGCGCGGTGGTGATCCGACTGCGCTTGATCGGATTCTCGGTGCGCGCTTTGGCGTTATGGCAGTGAAGCTCGCAGATAGAGGTGAATTCGGCCAGATGGTCAGTTACCAAAGTTATCATGTAGGTTCTGTGCCGATAAAAGAAGCTGTGAGTGAGTTACGTCTCGTGGAGGCTGATGGCGAGGTCGTTAATGCGGCTCGCGCTCTTGGGATTTGCTTCGGCGATTAGATTTTTTCGCTTCGTGGTCTCACTCCTCTTTTGGAGTGAGATACGATTTACGAGGTAAGTGGGAAGTTCGGGTGGATCTCTTGAGTGAGTTCTGAAGGGTCGACCTGGTTCATCACTGCTTGGCATCCTGCATACGCGATCATCGCGGCATTATCTGTCGAGTAGGTTCTCGGGCAGGTGGCGAGGGTGAGCTTGTTTTTTTTGCATGCCGCTGCGAGAGCATCTACGAGAGCTTTGTTACAAGAGACTCCACCGGATAGAGCGACTAGAGTGTGGCCGGTGTGTTCAGCGGCGCGAAGGGTCTTTTTGATGAGGCTATCGATGACGGCTTGCTGGAATGAGGCGCACAGATCGGGGAGTTCTTTTTCTAAATCTGTGATTTTATCCAGAGTATATAACACTGCTGTCTTCAGCCCAGAAAAGCTAAAGTCGCAGTGTGGATCTTTCAGCATGGTGCGCGGAAAATTGTAGGCTTTTGGATTACCTAAAAGGGCCATCTTCTCGATTTCAGGTCCTCCTGGATAGGGGAGGTTGAGCATTTTTCCCACCTTATCGAAAGCTTCTCCTGCTGCGTCATCTCGCGTCTTTCCTACGAGCGAGTAGTTGCCATGTCCTTGCACGTCTACGAGCATTGTGTGGCCTCCTGAGACGATAAGGCCGAGGTGTGGTGGGATCGCGTCAGCCGTTTCTATGAAAGGTGATAAAAGGTGCCCTTCCATGTGGTTGATTCCGTAAAATGGTTTATTGGCCGCGAGAGCGAGACCTTTTCCATAGCTATGACCGATGAGGAGTGCCGCTGCGAGACCGGGGCCTGCAGTGGCTGCAAAGGCGTCAATCTCATGAATGGTGAGCTGTGCTTCTTCCAGTGCAGTATCGATCAGTGGCTGCACAGCAGTGGTATGGTTTCGAGATGCTAGCTCGGGAACAACGCCTCCGTATTCGCGGTGTAGTTGGATCTGAGATGTGATCAGGCTGGAAAGGATCTGAGGAGCCTCATCTGGAGACATGCGTATGATTGCGACTGCAGTTTCATCACAAGAGCTTTCTAGTGCTAGCAGAGTAGACATAGTGTTTTAAAATGTAGCAATGGCAGCTGCGACAACAGGGTCAGTCCATCCCTTGAGCTTTTCTCTGTCCTCTGGCGTGGCGGATGCACGGCGTTGAAAGATGCTGAAGAGTTCGCGGTCCTTTTCTGATAACTCCACAGCGATGTCAGGCGTGATTCCCACGTGGTGCGGTGTCTTTCCACTAGGTGTATGGTAGGTTGCTATTGTGAGTCTGAGTGCAGACCCATTGCCGAGAGGCATGATCGTCTGAACGGAACCTTTGCCGTATGAAACTTCGCCGATGATCTTAGCTCGCTTTAGGTCTTTAAGAGATCCAGGGACGAGTTCTGCAGCACTCGCGCTATTCCGATCAATGAGTATCGCGAGAGGGTAGTCTCTCTGGCGTCTTTTACGCGCAGGTGTTTGAAAAGAAGGTTTGAGATTCGCGCTGCCTTCTGTGCGTGTCCGGGTTGTAACGACTTCGGTCTGGGGAGGCACGAATTCTCCAAGAATGGAGACAGCGACATCGAGGTGACCTCCGGGATTTCCCCGCATGTCGAGAATGAGTTTTTTCATTCCGCGAGCTTCGAGGTCATCGAGAGCAGCAGACAGTTGTGTGTGTGCAGTAGCGGTAAATTCAGTGAGACGTATGAATCCGATGTCTGAATTGTCTAGTAAATGACTTTCAGAAATGGGCTCTCTGCGAGTGATTCGACGAGTTAATGTGGTATCGAATGGCTCGCGAGTGAGGTGAGAGATGAGGCTGAGTTCGACTAAGTCACCAGCTGATCCTTTAAGACGATTCAATGCATTCTTAAGAGAGAGACCATCGAGCGGCTGTTTGTTGATATGAGAAATGGAATCTCCAGCAGTGATGCTAGCCTGCGCGGCCGGAGAGTGATCCGTAACAGCTAACACGTAAAACCCTGTATCACGCATTCCTAGGGTGAGCCCTAGGCCAGGCAAAGTTAAGTCAAGGTCGTCAGCCTGTATCGCACTATACGTCTCAGGGTGATAGTAGTAAGAAAATCGATCAAGTGAAGAGAGGGCGCCTTCGAGCGCATGGTTCACTAGGCGAGCGTAATCAGTCTTTTCAGCGTCGACATGGCGTGTATGGACGAGTTCTAGGACCTCGACGAAACGCTCGATATGTGCGAGATCTGAGTCGAGTTTTTGGCTCTCCGCGTCTTGTGAAAAGGCGAAGGCGCTTAATCCGAAAAAACTGATTAAACTAATCTTGATGCCCATTTTTTTAGGCAGCGTCCGCTTTCTTCTTTTTCATCACAGGCGGCTTCGTCCCTTCGATGGCGGCTCTGTTCAGAGTGACGCTTTCGATGTCTTTACGAGATGGGATTTCAAAGAGCACGTCTAGCATGATACGCTCGAAGATGGAGCGAAGAGCGCGTGCGCCAGTGCCTCGCTTAACGGCTTCTTCAGCCATCGCTTCGAGTCCATCCTTTGTGATTTTTAGCTTAACGCCGGAAAGAGCGAGAAGCTTAGAATACTGCTTTACGAGGGAATTCTTAGGACCTGTGAGGATGGTGACTAGCTCGTCTTTTGTGAGCTTTCTGAGTGCTGTGAGCACTGGGAGACGACCTACAAATTCTGGTATCAGTCCGAAGTGTAAGAGATCTTCCGGCTGAGCCTTCATCGTGAGGGCGGCTTCTTCTTCGTCTTCGGATAGACCCTCAGTCTCTGGAACTTCTGCGTTAAATCCAAGAGTGCGCTGGCCGAGACGGCGCTTGATCATGTCTTCGATACCGACAAATGCTCCACCGCAGATGAAGAGGATTTTCTCGGTGTTGACCTGAATGTATTCCTGCTGCGGGTGCTTGCGACCTCCTTGTGGCGGGACGTTACACACGGTGCCTTCGAGGATTTTTAAAAGTGCCTGCTGCACACCTTCGCCGGAGACGTCACGTGTGATGGAGACATTTTCTGTATTGCGACCGATTTTATCGATCTCGTCGACGTAAATGATGCCTCGCTCAGCGCGTTCGACATCGAAATCCGCAGACTGAAGAAGGCGCAATACGATATTTTCCACATCTTCACCAACGTAGCCAGCCTCTGTGAGAGTGGTGGCATCGACGATGCAGAAGGGGACATCGAGCATTTTAGCAAGTGTGCGAGCGAGCAGAGTCTTACCTGAGCCAGTCGGCCCAAGGAGGAGAATGTTTGATTTTTCAATCTCTACGTCAGCGAATTCCTTATCATCGATGTCCTGATTCAAGCGCTGGTAGTGATTATACACGGCAACGGAGAGCACCTTTTTCGCCTGTTCTTGGCCTATGACGTGTTCTTCTAATTTCGCGATAATTTCAGCTGGAGTTGGGAGTTCCTCGGCTTCAGGCTCAGCCAGTTCGGTGCTTTTTTCGCGAGGTTTCCCGTTTTTGAGTTCCTTTTCTAAAATACGGCTGCAGACATCGATGCATTCGTTGCAAATGTAAACGCCGGGGCCAGCGATAAGCTTTTTGACCTCCGAATGGCTTTTGCCACAGAAGGAACACATTGTGAGATTGGAGGCACGTGCCATGTAAATTTGATAATGCGGAACGTTGCTGTTAGCAAGGGGTCAATGTGACGAAATGGAGTCTTTGAGCCTATTTGTTTGAATTTTTAGACCAAAACGTTCGGTTGACTGAACCACTCTCAGGCACACAAAAAAACGGGAGCCTGTCTTTGGCTCCCGTTTGAAAAAGTAAGAATGTATCTTTGGCTTAGTCTTTTTTCTTTTCGTCGGAGTCAGGGAGTTCCTTGCGGTTTTCCAGAACTTTATCGACGAGACCGTATTCG
>CALFDI010000137.1 GCA_937952875.1 uncultured Verrucomicrobiales bacterium | reverse complement strand
TGAAATTGCTCATGCAATTAATTGAGACTTTCTCATTTAAAATCCTGTATTCCGCTCTATCAGTCAGCCAATGAACGATTTCACAACCGTCATCCCGCGGCGCGGCACGGGCTGTATAAAATTCGACCGCAAGCCAGAACTCGATCCATTCTGGGTCGCTGATATGGACTTCGTCTCCGCGCCTCCGATCTTGGACGCGCTGCATAGCAGGATCGATCACGGTGTATTCGGCTACCCGCAACCTCATAAAGGTCTAGTAGATGCGGTGAAAAACTATGTATCTCGTATCCATCAGACTGATATCGATCAAAAACACATTGTCCACCTAGGCGGTCTTGTGCCAGCCAAGTCTCTGGCTGTGCGTGCCTTCGCCTCCCCTGGAGATGCTGTAATGACAGCCACTCCTGTCTACCCCCCCTTTCTCGGTGTTCATAAAGATGGAGGTCTTGACCTGATCACTACTCGCCACATTTTCCACGAAGGTCAGTGGCGATTTGATTGGGAGGCGATGGAGGGCGCTATAACCGCAAAAACGAAGATTTTCCTCTTCTGCAATCCACAGAACCCTCTGGGCCGCGTCTTTAGCGAAGCAGAGGTCACACAGGTCGCGGAGTTCTGTGAAAGACATGACCTGATTATGATCTCGGACGAGATTCATTGCGACCTCATCTTGGATGAAGAAAAGACGCCATTTTTTAGCGCCTGCCGCCTCCCTGAGAGATTCCAGAAACGCACTGTGACATTTCTCTCTCCGAGCAAGACATATAACATCGCTGGATTAGGCTATGCCTACGCGCTGATCTTCGATGATACTCTGCGCCGCAGATTCGAGGCCGCGAAGGGACATACTCTACCTGAAATCAACGCCCTCGCTTACTATGCTGCAGAGGCCGCCTATAATGACTGCGAAGACTGGAGACAGGACTTACTCGCTGTTCTGAGAACTAATTATCAGACAGCAAAAGACTTCATCGCTGACAAGATGCCAGCCATCAAAATCCCTGACATGGAAGCCACTTATCTTATGTGGATGGACTGCAGAGAGCTCAATCTCCCGAATCCAACTAACCACTTCGAACAAGAGGCCGGTTTATTTTTGTCAGACGGTGCGTTTTTTGGAGAAAAAGGCTTTGTTCGGTTTAACTTCGGCTGTCCGACTTCTCGCGTGCTCGATGGGCTGCAGAAAATGCACTCAGCCCTTTAAATTCAGCCTTTTCAGACAGTAGAGAAACGGTCATACACAGATTCTCATGCGAGCAGCTCTCCTTCTCTTCATTCTTACGATCTTCGCGCCACTTGGTGCACACGCCCAGGATGAACACGTCATCCTCTGTGGTGGACCAGCTTTGAGAAAGTGGGAAGACCTACGCGTCGAATCTGATCGTCACGATAGATGGTGGGCTAACTTCATCCGCGCCTCCACGCTGCGGATGGCTGAAGTCCGCCTCGCCTACGGCAAACAAGCAAAGCTCGTCTGGATCGTCTACCGCAATGGGTATGCTGCACGTTCGCGTGAAGACGGAAAGCCCTACACTACATGGATCCAAGAGCAGGCAACGAAGCGTAACTGCACGCTCATCTGGGTGAATTCCGGTCCTCAAGCCATCGCAGCGATTAATCGACGTTCTGCTGGAGCGATCAAGACATTCGACTACTTCGGCCACTCGAACAAATACTGCTTCATGCTCGACTACGGCTCAGATATCATGGCCGTCAGTCAGGCGTGGATTCACGAAAGAGACCTCACTAAAATCAACCGTCGTGTTTTTTCTCGTAGTGCCATCTGCCAGAGCTGGGGATGCCATACGGGTGAGAGCATGAGTCAGCGCTGGCGAGCCGCTATAGGAAACAGTCTTATCGGCGCGACAGGCAAGACTGACTACATCCCAGTCGGCCAGGGGAAAATGCCTACTGTCTCTGGTCGATGGACGAGATAGATCCCCTTCCTTCACATATTTTTCTTTTACCATGCTTTTTTCCGAACTCAAAGCCCTCCACGATCTTCCCTTTTTCGATCTCATCCAGAAGTCCCGCGCCGTTCATGATGCGAATTGGAAAGAAAATGAAGTGCAGCTCTGCACACTTCTTTCTATCAAAACAGGCGGCTGCTCAGAAGATTGCTCATATTGTGCTCAATCCTCTCGCTATAATACCGGACTCGAAGTCGAGCGCCTGATGGAAAAGGATGCCGTCATGGAACGAGCAAAGGCTGCTCGCGCGACAGGATCGACCCGCTTTTGCATGGGTGCCGCATGGCGAGGTGTGCGCTCTGGCACGAAGCGCTTTGAGCAAGTTCTTGAAATTATCGAAGACGTCTCAGAACTCGGCATGGAAGTCTGCGTGACTCTCGGAGAAGTCGGACCAGACGAAGCGAAACAGCTCAAGAAAGCCGGAGTCACAGCTTATAATCACAACTTAGACACGTCTCGAGAGCATTACACAAATATCGTCTCAACACATACATATGACGATCGCCTTCAGACGATTCGAAATGTGCAAGATGCAGGCATGTCTGTCTGCTGCGGAGGTATTCTCGGCCTAGGCGAGACGACAGATGATCGTCTCAAAATGATTGAAACAGTCTCTGAATTCAATCCACAGCCTGAGTCTGTGCCGATCAACTCACTCATGCCAATGCCTGGCACACCGCTCGAAGGCACAGATCCCGTGAGCGTCTTCGATCTTGTCCGCATGATCGCTGTTGCTCGGATCTCTATGCCTAAGGCAAAAGTGCGTCTATCTGCAGGTCGCACACTTCTTAGTCCAGAGGCCCAAGCCATGTGCTTCTTCGCAGGTGCAAACTCTATTTTCTACGGAGATAAGCTACTCACAGCTGCGAACCCTGCTGTAGAGCGCGATCTCGCACTGATCGATGAGTTAGGTCTATCTGCTCAAAAGCCAGACCGCTCCATGCAGGCCCCGCTTGCCACTGATGATAAGCCTCTCTCTCCGTGTTGCAAAACATCTGAGTGCGCGTCATAGCCGCATTCTAAAAACGACTCTATGACAAAACTCGCAATCTTTGACTGCGACTCAACCTTATCTTCCATAGAAGGTATAGATGAGCTCGCACGCCTCCGAGGATCAGATGTCCTGAAAGAAGTTGAAGCGCTTACAAATGCCGCCATGGATGGAGACGTCCCTCTCGGCGATGTCTTTGGTCGGCGCATAGATATTATAAAACCTGACCGAGATGCGTGCGATCAGGTCAAACAATTATATATCGACACAATTGAGCCAACTGCTCTTGAAACAATTTCGCAATTAAAGGCTGCTGGCTGGACTCCAATTATATTATCTGGAGGCTTCAAACCACTTATCATACCTCTAGCTGATCATCTCGGGATCGACAGAGTGGAGGCAGTCCCCCTCTCTCTGGATGCTGATGGGCTATATGCTGGATTTGACCGCGATTACCCGACGACTCGGAATGGAGGGAAGCCAGAAATCATATATCAACTGATTCAGGAATATAGCGCGGATAAGACGATCATGGTCGGCGACGGCATCTCTGATCTTGAGTGTCAAAACCACGTAGATGTGTTTATCGGATACGGTGGATATATCAAACGAACGAAAGTTTTAGCTGAAGCCAAACAGTAT
>CALFDI010000136.1 GCA_937952875.1 uncultured Verrucomicrobiales bacterium | reverse complement strand
ATTGGGAGTGAAGGTAGAAACTTTCAATTTGCTCATCATCTCGTGCTTTTCGATTTACCAGAAAATCCAGAGTTGTTAGAGCAACGGATTGGTCGTCTCGATCGAATTGGTCAGACGGAGACTATTCATATTCACGTGCCGTATATTAAAGGCGAACGCAGTGAGCGCTATGCCCGTTGGTATCAGGAAGGCCTCAATGCCTTTGAAAAGAATCTTCAGGGTGCACAGATATTGGTTAAGCGTCTCCAACAGTTGAAGACTGAGACACTCGCGGAATTTATTGAGGCATCTGCTCAGCTCCGTGAAGAGACAGAGGCTGAGATGGAGAGAGGGCATGACCGCTTGCTCGCTATGACGTCTAATGCAGGGGATAGCATTGAAGAGACTCTGGAGGAAATCGATAATTGGGATGGGGATCGGAACTTTGAGGACTGGATTATTCGTCTTTTCGATCACTTTGGTTTCCACGTGGAAGAGTTAGGAGCCCGTGGGTATTTGCTAGGGCCTGGAAATGTCATCACTGATGGTTTTCCGGATCTTCCAGATGAAGGGCTGGGAGTTACTTTTGATCGCCAGCGAGCCTTAAGCAGAGAGGAGATAGGATTTATGTCTGCTGACCATCCGATGGTGATCTCAGCGATTGATCTTCTACTTTCTGGGGAAGCGGGGAATAGCGTCTTCGGTGTATGGGAAGCTGCTGGCGAGAAGTCGATTATACTAGAAGCCTATTATGTCGTGGAATGTATAGCGCCTGCGTCACTTCAGACAGATCATTTTCTCCCTTCTGTTCCGCTGCGCGTCGTGGTGGACTATAAAGGAAATGATCTTACGGATTTAAAAGAGTTGATTTACGCAACCTTCCGACAAGGGGCAGCTCGTAAATTACTGGATCAACCAAAGATCACACTAGAGGTGATTCCTCAAATGCTAAAGCAGCTAGATGGTCTCGCATCTAAGCGGAAAAAAGTGGTGGTTGATAAGGCACAGGTCGCTATGGAAAAGGCAATGTCTGCCGAGCTCGTGCGATTGCAGAATTTACAAGAGATTAACCCAGGCTTGGGCGAAGATGAGATTGCTCAGGTAGAGGAAAGAAAAGCCTCTCTGCAGGTCGCTCTTCAGAATGCGCGCGTGCGCCTAGATTCATTGCGCCTCATTTATAAAACACCGCCTTCTTAAAAGAAATTAGTATTGGTTTTTCACCATGCTCAGGCAGCATATTCGCATACAAAAATGATGATCGATCAAACGAAATTGATAGCAGTGTTAATGGGTGGCCCTGGGTCCGAGCGAGATGTGTCACTCGCGTCTGGTAAGGC
The DNA here is from genome assembly GCA_937952875.1 of uncultured Verrucomicrobiales bacterium. GTDB lineage: Bacteria > Verrucomicrobiota > Verrucomicrobiia > Verrucomicrobiales > Akkermansiaceae > CALFDI01. The sequence goes on along the minus strand of CALFDI010000136.1, from coordinate 5,311 downwards.
CGTTGCCGAGGCCCTCCGAGGAGAAGGCTGCCAAGTGATCGAAGTGGATGTGGCAACGACGACTCCTGAGATACCAGAAGGAGTGCAGCTCGTTTTTAATGTGATTCACGGCACATTTGGTGAAGACGGAGGGCTTCAGTCTTATTTAGACGGTCTAGGGATTCCTTACACAGGCACTGATGCTGAGAGTAGCCGTGTCGCATTTGATAAGTTACTCAGTAAGGAGAAATTCATCGCTGCAGGTGTGCCGACTCCAGCGAGCGAATCGGTCTCGGTAAATCAAATTCCCTCAATGTCATTACCCTTCGTGATAAAGCCGCCGTGCGAAGGCTCAAGTGTTGGCATTCATGTCGTGAAAAAAATGGCGCAGCTTCAGCCAGCTATGAGAGATGCCTCTCAATATGCACGGCAGATCTTGATCGAAGAGTTCGTTGAAGGGCGCGAATTAACCGTCGGCGTTATGAATGGCGAAGTGTTTCCCATCGTGGAAATTATCCCTCCAGAAGACGGATGGTATGATATGGCGACAAAGTATCCGTGGCTCAGTGGAGGTGAGTCTGAAGAGGGTAGCCAATACGTTTGCCCGGCAGAATTTCCGGCAGATGTGACAGAGTCTATACAGGCTGCAGCACTCGCCGCATATAAGTCGCTTAATATTGAGGTTTACGCACGGGTAGATGTTCTGGTAAATTCTTTAGGCAAACCTTATGTTCTGGAAGTCAATACTATCCCAGGCATGACTGAAACGAGCCTCCTCCCTATGGGGGGGAAGCAAGCAGGCTACGACTTCGGCCCGCTATGTCTGAAAATAGCGGAGTTGTCTTTGGCAGCCCGCGCCGCCGCCTCAGCTAATGGCTAAAAAACGAAATACAAAGATCCAAACCCGCAGCGAGTTCCTTCACCAGGTGAGCGTCTCGTCGCCTCGGATCATGTATTTCGATGCTCTAAAAATAGGGGCTCGATTGCTTAAATTGCTGAGTATTTTAGGTCTTTTCGTTGCTTTAGCTTACGGATGTAAATTGCTCTGGAACCACTTTGTGCGGAATAATGCAGAGTTTCATCTCACTCAACTAGAGCTCCCTGAGGGGTGCCAGATTTCAGGGATACGTGTCTTAGAGGCGTGTGAGATCGAGATGAACTCGAGTATTTTTTCGATCGATACAGATGCGCTAGAACAAAAACTCACGGCGATGCCTGAGGTCAAAAGTGCAGAGGTTTTCGTTCGTCTCCCAGGCACACTTAAAGTGGACCTTATCGAGCGAGTCCCTGTCGCTTGGATCGAGTGTAAATCACTAGGTGTGATAGGGCGAGATGCCGTTCGAGGTCTGCTTGTTGATCAGGAAAAAACTCTCTTCAGCTGTGATCCAGCCATTTTCAAACGATATGAAGCATTTCCAATCATCAAACTCCCGTCTCTAGAGCGTAAAGAAATCGGCCCAGGGATGCAGCTGATACATAAGGAGGGATTAAGAGCCTATTCACTACTGAAAACTTCCAATGACTTGGTCAATAATGGCCTTGTGAACCTGCCTCCATTCGAGTCGGTGCAGGTAAGAAGTGAAAATTCTCTGGAAGTGAGGTGTTATGATAATTCTAGTATTATTTTTGGGCTATATGAGCATGAACGTCAGCTTCAAGACTTCGTCACAATCCTTGAGCGTGCTCAAGAAACAGATCGTCGTCTCATGAACGCAAACCTTATTCCTGAAAGGAATATCCCTGTGCAAATGGTGCCTATTAATGAATCTTAGTTACTCTGCTGCACGGCTTGTCTCATGATCCGGTAAAAGCGCTTTGAGATCATAGGTCCTGGATCAGTATATGATCCGATTTTTCCATCTACTTCACTGTAAGAAGTGAGATCCATAAATGTCTCAGGTGCTAATGAAGTAGATGTCTGCACTTTATATTCATAATCTGCGACCGTTGACCAGGTGATGATGATGTCATCACCTGAGACAGTAGCGGTGCTTGCGAATTCTGTCAGAATGCTGCCGTTTAAGTATCGTCTAATGAGTGAGTAGGCTGACTTACCTACGAGTGATCCCATAACGCGCCCCGGGCCATCGTCTGGAGCGACATGAATACCTCCATAAAGACGAGAGAGTCCTGCTTGGTCTGCTGCATCGTAATACGTCGCCCATTGAAGCTCGAGGTCTTGGCTCGGGCCGAATTCAAAATCTAGACTCCCCATAGGAACAAGATGAGTCCCGATGCCACCTGGAAAATATTCATCTCCTGTGAAGAGAGTGAGGACTTCAGCAGCGGCACGGCTGAAGGCACTGTGCCCAGACACATAGCCAGCAAAGGCCGGTGTCACAAATGTATCACGTTGATATGGAAGCCAGTTGTCAGCATGGATCCATCCTACGCCGCCTGTCTGAGTGGCGGTGTTATTAGGCTCACCTTGCCAGGAGTAGATCGCTATTTTTCCAGGAGTCAGGCCCTCGTGGCGTTCACCAGTTGCACTAGAGCTAGCTGTTACGAGTTCTACGCTGCCTACTTTTAAGGGCAGTCCACTCGGATGGTATGAAGGGAGTGTAGAGTCGCTAGATTGCCCTAGGCTGCCCATATATCGAATGCTGCTAATCGGACGAATGTAGTCGTATTTCGCCTTCACACCCCATGCGGCAATCGCAGCATCGTGCAGGGCTGCGTTTAAGCAGACGTAGAGTTTAACATCCCACTCTAGTTCATCTACGATATTTCCAGTGCCCTCAATTCTCCTTTGAAGATTTGGATGTTCGGAAATCTCATTCGCTATCACATTCCAGTGTCCGGGAGGTGTTTCAGAATCTGGTCCATCCGCCCAGAACTCCGCAATGGCTCGCCCGTAGTCTGCATGATTCACGCTATTGCTGGCATATGGTAGGCCTGTTTCTGGATTGAGCGCATAGCCGCTACCATCATTTGTTCCTAGAGGATTGTTTCCTTGCGCTGCGGGAGAGATGTCAATGTCGCCCGAAGTCACAGGGTCTAGCTTAGCACTGAGCTCGATGACTTCGATGTTTTGCTCTTTAAAGTCAGCGTCGCCCGCTCCTCCTAACAGAGGTGGCATGCCTGGATCAATATGGCTGTAAACGCCATCAATTGCTTCACCTGTTATGGCAAAAGGCGTCACATATCCCCAATGAGGGTCCACAAAGACTTGGATAGGAGATGCCTCTAAATCATTCTGCGTCTGTGCTACCTCGAATTCGAGTGGTTGCCATCGATTCGGGTCATTGGTTACTCCAGGGCCGCTTTCAAATATCTTTAAAGTGCCGTTCACTGTCGCGTAATTCGACGTATCAGCGTATGTATTTATCTCGTTTGCTCCATCGGCTACGTTTGAGTTGATGATGGTGTTTCCAACGCGATTACCTACCGCTGCGGGAGAATCTCCAATGAGTGAATCATCGAAAGGATCGAAGCCTAGATCAGACATTCTATTTCGAAGGGCTATATCATTTATAAATATAGAAGCTGAATACTGATCTCGATGAAGTAGAATTCTGAAAGCCGCGTAGCTTACCGCTTCATTGCGAGCAGCTTGCAGCTCCGCCGCGGTCGGATTCGCTATTCCGGGCACAGTGGCTACTTCGTTATGAAAAATGCCAACGGACTGAGAGTCGTATGCAGCCCAAGCATCATACATAGCGGCAGACAGGTGAAATAAATTCCGTGCATGAACTGTAGGAGCTGGAAAATCGACTCTAACAAGATCCAAGGCCTGTTCATTCCATCCTCTAGCGACCGATTGAGCTTGGATTTCTGAAACGCAAGTTACTGAAAATGAAATGCTTAGTAATAAAGTCCTAAGTTTTTTGAGTGAACGAGGCATAAGTCAGAGTATTATTCCCTAAAAAATTAAAAAAGATAAAAAGCATATGATTTTCGCCTTTGGGCTGAGATAATGCAATTTTAAGGAAAATGCAGGAATTCCTCTTTTTCAGTAGGCGGGATGTGGATTTCGTGGCGTTATACTAACGTTATGAAAATTAATACGATGCTCTCGGCTGCAGTCGGGATTTTTGCCCTCAGTCTGATGAGCGCCAACGCGCAGGAAAAAGTCAAACTCATGCTCAAGTGGGAGCCTGGTAAGACTTATGTCAACAAACAGACAATGAATATGAAGATGTCTATGAATCAGGGAGGTCAGAATATGGCAATCTCCCAGACAATGACGCAAACATATACGAACTCTGTGACGAAGGCTGCAGAGGGGAACATGGTGACAATGAGTTTCGAAGATGTGGCCATGAAGATGGAGATGAATGGAGCAGCTATGATGGATCTTGATTCGAAGAATCCTGAAACTCTTAAAGGACCTGAAGCTGCAGTTGTCACTGAAATGCTTAAAGTCAAAGTCTCAGCACTCTACGGAGCTGATGGCCAAATTATGAAAGTAGAAGAGCCTCAAGGAGGTGGAGGTATGTTGGACCAATTCATGGATGCCGAGACACTTAAGCACATGATGAAGGCCTCTAATGATTATCTTCCTACGAAGCCAATTGCCGTTGGTGAGGCGTGGGTGGCTACGACTATTTTGCCAATGAAACAGCTAGGCGGTGACATTAAGGTAGTCATGGATATGAAGCTCAACTCAGTGACAGGTGGCATGGCGGACATTGCTTACACAGGCAAAATGACGATGCCCGAAGGAAATGGAAACATTGATATAGAGTCGCGTAAATTTGATGGAACTCTTCTTTTCGATATTAAGTTGGGACAGATCAAAAAAGTAACCACTGACATGGATATGAGTATCACAGCTCCTGGTGCCGCAGCTGGAATGCCTATCAAAGCTCTCACCACTGTCGAACTAACAGAAGTAAAAGGCTCTTAATAGCAGAGAGTTACTCTAGACTTTTCTCGATTTCCGCCTTCCTTGAGTTCGATCAGGAGGGCGGATTTTTTTTGCCCTGATGTCCAGTCGTTTCAGGCAGAAAAAACCCTTTCCTGGTATGAAGGGGATATCTATCCTGCCACCATGTCCATGATCCCTACACGGTGGATTTATCGTTTGCTCGCCTTGCTGATGCTCTTGCCATGTTCTTCGCTTTTGGCAGAGCCTGTGCGTATGAGGCTAGCTGACGGTTTTGATTTTCCGGTGGGTAAGCCTGATAGTAATGGCTACTATAAGGCTCGTGGATTGCGTTTGCGATCTCCCGTTCATTTTGGCGAAGATTGGAATGGTCTAGGTGGAGGAGATACTGATCTGCATGATCCGATCTATGCCTGCGCTGACGGGGTCGTGACATTTGCTTATGACGTGAGGCTGGGATGGGGAAGAGTGATTCTCATTCGCCACCCGTATCGGGACCCAAAG
>CALFDI010000135.1 GCA_937952875.1 uncultured Verrucomicrobiales bacterium | reverse complement strand
GATGATGGGAAAATTCCGCAGCGACTTTCCCCAGAGCTGCACGAGCATCTTTCACCTGAATCCAGGTGCCGCACGATCCGCTCTCAGGAGACTCTGAGATGATTGCAACTGCTCCAGACTCGATGGCGGACTCGATGAAGTCATTCCCATCAAGCGTGCCGCCTTTCACAGCGACAAAGATGTGGCCCGGCTGAACCTTCCGGTTATCAACACTGATCCCAGTGACCTCAAGATCGGTGTCTCCCGAAATGGTCAATGCATCAAGAGCGTTAGTGAGTGTGGATAGCTTCATAGCGCAGGGGTCTGGACGAGTTCGCTGCCAGTGTCCAGCGTAGGCGTCAAATTCATGTAATGGGCGACTCGTGCCGAGACACGGGAAAAGACGGGTGCAGCGACGTGACCACCATAGCGTGGCACATCGGTCGTGAGCGGATCATCGATTACAACAACACAGACAAACTCAGGTTTATCAATGGGTAGCATCCCTGCAAAGGAGACAACGTTACGTCCTTCTTCCTTCAGATACTGATTCGTTTTCTCGTCCAGACGGTCGGCCGTTCCAGTCTTCCCGCCCGCCTTAAATCCTGAGACTGATGCCTGAAAGGCTGTGCCTTTTTTATTCACGACCTTCTCCAGGCATTTTCGGATCTGCCGCGCAGTGCTCTCCTTCATCACGCGCCGGATTTCCTCTGGCTGCGCCACCATGAGTTCTTGCCCCTCTGGCATCATGATCGACTTCACTAGCATCGGTCGCATGAGGATCCCTCCATTTGCAATCGCTCCATAAGCCATGGCGACCTGCAGAGGAGTCGCTGAGACGGTGTAGCCAAATGTCAGGCGGGAAAAGTCCATTGCGTTATCACTCTTCAGCACGACGCCGCTACGCTCGCCATGAATGCCTAGACCAGTCTTCTGACCGAAGCCGAATCGAGCAGCGTAGTCATGGAATGTCTCCATGCCAGCCATCAGAGCTAACTTATAGGCGCCGATGTTACTCGACTTCGCCATAAGCTTCCACACTGGCAGATCGCCATAGGTGCCGTGATCAGAGATTTCCACTGAGCCCTTATGATAATTCCCCCAGTGGCAGAACACCTCAGTATCAATATTGACTAGGCCTGTATCGATCGCCGCAGCAGCAGCGATCACCTTAAAGGTGCTCCCTGGCTCGTAGACGGCCTGATGACCGAATCCGAGGCTCGACTCAGCTACGCCTTCTTTGGTATTTAGATTAAAGCTAGGCGCACTCGCCATAGCGAGAATAGCACCAGTCTTAGGAACTACTATGATGACTGATCCGCGCGACGCCTTATAGATCTTGAGCGCATCTTTTAGCTCTTCTTCCGCGATTGCCTGAATACGCGCATCGATCGTCAGCTGAACATTCCGCCCATTGACAGGCGGTAAAAGAGCCCCCTCCTCAGCTGCCATAGGCAGACCACGGGAATCACGCTTGAACGTGCGGTGACCATCACGACCTGTTAGATACCCGTCGTAGAATCTTTCTATTCCAGACATTCCTTTTAGCTCATGATTCACATAACCTACGAGGTGTGGGGCGAGATCTGGTCGCGTATAGTGACGGCGATTATTTTTCTCAAAGCGAAAGCCCTGAATACCGAGAGTGCTGACGAGTTCCTGTAACTCATCAGCCTCATCTTCCCGTAAATTCTTCATCACAGGAATCTCCATCCGCTTGCCATCGATAATCTCCTTTAGAGCATCTGGTTCATAGCCAAGTGGACGGCTCATGGTCTCTAAGGCATAGGCAAAGTGAGCGTCTATGATCTCTTGCTTCTTCTGATTATTCTGGATCTTGCTCCGCAAGCGGCGAATCTCAGTCGCCTGTTCATCCTGAGTCAACAGGTCGAAGCCAGGGCTAAATATCAGCTCTTTCTTCGCCAAAGCCCTCGCCATACTACTAATCGAGGGGTATTTAAAAAGGTGATACTTATTACAAATAATATCCGTGCGAGGAATATCGTATGCGAGCAGTTCGTCATTCCGATCAACGATCTTTCCACGCCTGTGCGGCAGCTTCTGCGTATGCTCATATGAGCGCTGAGCTGTCGCCGCGTGATCAGAGCTATTCACCGCCTGAAGGTAGACGAGCCGTAACGACAAGACCGAGAGACAGGCCGTGAGGCCCATACACATCAGGAAAAGTCGTTTCTGGATACTCTGATCGATCACGTTTTTCGGTTACTGAAAGTGTGGTGTATTACTGACGAGCTTCTGCCCCTCAGCTAGATCGATTACCTCTAACTGCGCAGTGGAAATCGGTGTAAGTTCAGACTGAATAGACTCGATAGCTGAGCGTAGTTCATAACGATCCATCATAGCAGATGTCCGCATTTCTTCAGTCGCGATGTCTAGCTCCATATCACCGATACGGCCTTGAGTCTTCTCGATCTCTCGTAAGACCTGAAGTTGCTTATTTTTCAACATAGCATGCGAGATGCCCGCAGTCGTAGCGACGACCGCACAGATGATAATGAGGATAATGCCTAACGGGCCGAGGCCTCGAGATTTACGGCGAATTCGGTTCATAACGATGTGATAAGTTCGCCCACGCGGAGCTTAGCGCTGCGTGAGCGTGGATTAATAGCGAGTTCATCAGCACTCGCTAACAGAGGTTTGCGGCTGATGAGTTTATAGGAAAAGTTCGGATTAGGGCGCGGCTCAGGCCACTCGGGGCGATCAACGGTAGGTTGACTACTTTCGCGGAAGAATTGCTTCACGAGTCTATCTTCTAAGCTGTGAAATGAGATGACAGCGAGGCGCCCTCCTGTGCAGAGCACTCGGCGGGACGATGCGAGCAGCTGCTCCAGAGCATCTAACTCGCCATTTACCGCGATACGCAGTGCCTGGAACGTCTTTGTTGCAGGATTAATCTTTCCAGTCTTCCGAACGACAGACGCGATGCAGTCAGCCAAATCTAACGTTTCGGTAAAAGGCTTCACACCCCGGCGTTCACAGATTTTTTTTGCGATCCGGCGCGACGCTCTTTCTTCACCGTAGATATAGATAATCCGAGCCAGCTCATCTTCATCCCATGTATTACAGATATCAGCAGCCGTCTCAGACACATCTCTCCCCATCCGCATATCGAGAGGTCCATTCCTCTGGAAAGAGAAGCCTCTCGTCGGCTCATCGAGTTGGCGAGATGACACGCCGAGATCGACTAAAATTCCGTCCACACTCTCGATGCCTAGCTTTTCCAAGATCGACTCCACATCACAGAAATTCCCCTCCACTAAAGTGAGCTGGTCTCCATAAACCTCCTTCAACGCCTCTGCTCGCTTCAGCGCCTCAGGGTCACGATCGATCGCTATCACTCGAGCGCCAGATTTTAAAAAAAGCTCTGTATGCCCACCACCACCGAGAGTGCCGTCTACGATCAATGGCGCATCCTTTTCCCCCATAGCCGCCTGCAC
>CALFDI010000134.1 GCA_937952875.1 uncultured Verrucomicrobiales bacterium | reverse complement strand
AATGGATGGTCGATCTCTGGAGGAGCGTAGGCTTCGACTTTAGGTGGAGCAGGTTTGAAGTGCTCTTTGATAAAAGTCTGATCAGCAGCTGATAATTTCTCTAAGAGAAGAGTAAATGTTTTCCCTTCAGTGGAGACGAGTTGAACCTTGCCGTCTTCATAACTGATAGCTTTTGCTGTAAGTGTGCTGCCTACAGAAGATGTCCACTCTCGTTCAGCAGTGGGTTCTGCAGAAATGATGTGGCTGATGAAGAAGAGGGCGAAGACGAAAAGAAATAAACGACGAAGCTGCATACCATATATGTATGCTAGTCATAGATTACTTGGCAATAGTATAGATCTGGCGCTGCTTACCTTAATCAGTAGAAGACGCTATTCAGTTCTTACGAAAACTCAGTGCCCAGATGAAGGCTCCTGCCAGAACACCGATCACGAGAACTGCCCAGAATCCTGGTAATACTAAAACGTCCTTTGGTGAGTTCATTCCAAATACTGCGACTAGCGTAGCAAGTGGGAAGAAGAATGCGACGAGACGATTTAATTTCCGAGCTTCTTCGCTCGCCTGATGACCAGCTCTTGCCTGAGCCTCACTATTAACGGCTAGGCTGAATTCCATGCCGGATCTTGCATCTGCTGCTGCCAGTTCGATAGCGCGCTCGAGCTCTATGGCGCTGTCTCGCGCTACGATGAGGCGCCGTTCTTCTGGGCGGGCTTGGCGTGCGTTCTGGAGGACAGACTGAAGGTGTCGAGTGGCGCGGACCATTGGATTTACCCGTTTCATGACTTCGAAGTAATCTTTGGGCGTTTGAGCTGTATCGACGGCATCATCGATTGCGTGTATCTGCTTTCGGTAGTAGTCGAGATGTTCTGTTAGAGCAGATAATCCGCCTCCAGTAGGGCTGCTTTTCCACGTTCCATCTGGATGATTCCATAAGAGGAAAGGCTTTCTGTGTTCTTCGTCTTCGGGGCGTGGAGCCTGGTGAAGAATGAAGAGGAGATGCCCGTCCTCATCCATGAGTCTCTGTCGGCCAGCAGAATCGCCAAGCCGTCGAGTGATCGCATCTGGTAATGACCAGGTCTTGGGAATAAATGTTCCTGAATGCATAAATATCAGTTACTTCGAGATTAGGACTATTGAGCGATACACCTACTACTCAATCTAGGAAAAAATATACTAGGCTGGGTCACTTTCTTCTACGATGACTCGCATACCATCTTCTTTAACGACGATGTGCGTGCCTTGTGCAATGAGTCCGTGTTTAGAGAGAGCATCTTTCGTCAGGCCATTCACTTCTACGCTGCCAGAAGGCCGTAGATCTGTGAGAGCGATTCCCTCCTGCCCTACGAGACTTGTTTCAGACTGACTGTCAGATACTCCAGAGGGCAGTGCCTCTTCCATGACGAGGTTCCGAAAGAGGGGAAGACTTGGGAAAAAGCGTAAAAAGAGCGCAGCGATTACGATTGCCCCTAAGAGTCCGAGGACGAGTTGAAAGGCTGGGCCGACGAGCAAATCTGAGACTGTGCGTGTCGTAACGTCATCGCCCGTTACACGCTCGAAATCGATCTTATCAGCCATGGCGAACCAGAGAGAGCCAATCACGAGCACTGAACCGACCGCGCCTGCGATGAGCCCAGGGAGTAGAAAAATCTCGACAATAATGAGGATGACACCGAGGAGGAAGACGGCCATGAGTTCATATCCTGCGAGATTCCCTGCGACATTATTTCCAAAGAAAAAGAGGGAAAATGCGATGAGTGATGTGAAACCAAATACGCCAAAACCAGGAGCTTTGAATTCCATATAAGCGCCGCTGATGCCGACGAGCAGTAATAGGGGAGAAATGGCGGCGATATACCATGCGAACTTCTCAAAACCAGTCTGCTGTGGGCGAAAGACTTCGAGCTGGTCTAAGCCCTCAGCCTCTAGGAGTCCGTCGATAGATGAGACGATTCCTTTCGCTAACAGAGGCTTTCCATCGACGAGTTGAGCGGCTTCTTTGGCTGTGAGGTTCAGGAGTTCGCCTTTCTTAACAGTGACGCTACCGATCTGCCGCTCATCTGTTTTTTCGACGATCATCATCGCTTGGATAACATCGTAGTTATGGCCCTTTTTTTCCGCAACGGCGCGCATCGATGCGGTGAATGCGCTTTCGAGCTTTGCCCGCATGGTTTTTTCGATTTCTTGACCTGTGCCATTGACGATAGCGGCTGAACCGATGGTCGTGCCCTCTGCCATGTAGATGGAGTCTGCTGCAAAGGCTATAAGGGCTCCAGCACTCAGGGCCTCGCGACTAATCCATGCATAGAGTGGCACTTCAAGCGTAACGAGATGATCCATGATGATGTCTCGTGTGTCCATGGCGAGACCTCCAGGCGTATCGATCTCTAGAACGATGGCAGCGGCTTTTTCTTCATTCGCGCGGTCGAGGATCCGTTTCCAGAATTCAAATGCCTGACCGTTTACGAGGTCTTTTTGACCGATTTTTAAAACGACAGCTTTCCCTGTGAGGCTGACTTCTTCCGTCTTTCCTAGTAGTTGGGGTTCTGGCTGCTCTTCTGCGTGTAAGTGGATAAAGCTAAACAGAAGGAGAAAGAAGGCGCTGAGTGTTTTCATGGAAAATAAAGATGGACTATGATCGCAATGAGAGAGGCTTGCCAAGGATCTCTGTGAGGAGAATGGCGTCCTGCTTTGCATTGCGGGTAGCGAGCAATCGGTTGATGCGATTACGACGAGAACGGCTACTGGATTTTACGGAGTTTCTGATTGAGCTCGTAGCCACTTCAGTCGCCATAATCGGTGAGTCAGCTGGGATCTCCGGTAATGGCTCCTCTGGAACTCTAATGGACGGAGGCTCCCACATAGGAATCGGCGGAGGTTCCTGAGTTTCGTAGACAAGGACTTCATCGTCTTCTTCTTCGAAGACGACGTAATCATCCGCTTCATCGTAGTAGTCTCCTTCTTGTTGTCTTTGTAAAATGATCTCCCGCTCTTCTTGCGTAGGAGTGAAGATTGACTCCTCCTCTGCAGGTTTATTCTTATTTTTCCAAAAAGAGATGAGCTGAGCTAAGACGATTATAATCGGAATAATCGCCTCAGCTGGAAAAGGGAGCTCTGCTAGTAAGGGGCTCATGAGAGTCTTGCTCGGTTAAGAATTTTCTTCTTCGCCGGTGTCAGCGATAGATGAGCGCATGTCGGTATCAGCCATGACGTTCTTGTATTTCATATACTCCATCACACCGAGATTCCCTGAGCGGAAAGCATCGGCGATGGCTTGAGGCACAGTTGACTCGGCTTCGACGACCTTGGCCTGCATCTCCTGGGTGCGGGCTGACATTTCCTGCTCGAGTGCGACGGCAGCTGCGCGGCGCATTTCTGCTTTCGCCTGGGCGACTTGCTTGTCTGCCTCTGCCTGCTCGGTCTGGAGGCGGGCTCCTACGTTATCCGCCACATCGACGTCTGCGATATCGATGGATAAGATCTCGAAGGCTGTGGATGAATCGACGCCCTTGCTCAGGACGAGCTTGGAAATGCTGTCTGGATTCTCTAGCACGTGCTTATACGTCTCAGCAGAGCCTACAGAGGTCACGATGCCTTCGCCGACACGGGCAATAACTGTATCTTCCGTAGCTCCACCGATGAAGCTATCGAGATTCGTTCTAACAGTGACGCGTGCGCGGACATTGACTGCGATGCCGTCACGGGCGACTGCTGTGATTTTCGAATTACCTGCAGCTGGATTCGGGCATTCGATGACTTTAGGGTTGATAGATGTTCTGACGGCTTCGAGGACAGTTTTGCTCGTGCCTTTTACAGCCAGATCGATCGCGCAGGCGCTATCAAAGGATAGGCCGATGCCCATTGGAGTCAGGTTAGGATTCAACTATCTGATTTAAAGTGACTTAAGGGTAATTAAGCATCATTTTTTCTTGACTAATCGAGCCAGCCAGCAGGCTTGGTATGTCTAGTAACTCACCTGCCAGCTGCTCTACTCTCATCTTGCCCGACC
>CALFDI010000133.1 GCA_937952875.1 uncultured Verrucomicrobiales bacterium | reverse complement strand
AATTTCCGCAAAATAAGACCGATTGCTTTAAGATACTGTCCCTGAAGTAAATAAGGGTGAGCCTTACTCAGGATATCAAACGTGAGTTCCTCTGTCAGGTAGGCGTCTAGTAGATAACCATGAGTTAAAGTGACTGACTTCCCACTTACATCTATGACGAGGATAATGCCGCCTTCATTTGTGCGAATCGTAGCTTCTTTATCAAAGGTGCCTCGATTTAATAGCCAGAAAGCATACTGACGAATATTCGTCAGAGGATCGAGAGCTGCTGTATGCGAGCAGAAAAACAACTGAGGAAATGCTTTTTCAAAGAGTTCAAATTCACGAATGAGTGTGCGTCTTTCTTTTTTCTTGAGCACTCCAGCCGTGTCATCGAGACGGCGCATCTGGAGCACACTCTGGCCGAACTCTATATCGAGATCTTCCATGGAAAAGTCACAATGAGGGCACTGCGCCGCAGTCGCATGTATGCGCTGGACGCAGCGGGGGCACTTCATGAGGGAAACGCTAAGGATTTGAGGGTATTACGGAAAGCAAAAAGATCAATATACCTTCATCGATCTATCGCTGATAAGGTCAGCTTTCTTTTTGGCTACCAAGTGCCAGCTAGACCATAGCGTTCAGCCACTTCCAGCAGCTCTGGTTTCATAGGCCACTCATCTGGACGTTCGCTCTTGTCGTGACGAGCACTCGCGCCTTTCAGCATCATGCATCCAGTATTATCTCCGATCTTTTGGATCTCTGCGATTTCTTCTGCGCTAAAAGTCAGATCCGGAAGTTGTGCTAACTCTTTAATTTTCTCCTCGATGAGACGACCTCCAGGCTCTTGGAGGAATGTAGGCACGACGCTCTTCACCGGGCTCTGAGACAAGTTCCAGAGCGAGGCAAAGTGCATCGGTGTGAGATTATGCTTCTCTAGAATATGCTGCATAGCATCGAACTTATCTAATCCGTGCTCGATCCAGCCTTGTGGCCGATAGCCCCGGTGGTCACCATCAGCAAAGCTGTGTCCGCGCTTCAAGTCGCCATGAAAAAGGCCTCCATAATCAACCACGCGTGTCAGGATATCGACATTATGCTTTTCTGCCGCCGGCAAGACGAGCTGACCAGGCCATGGCTCCAGCGGGTTCAAGATGATCATCGTCCAATCGATCAATTCCCCAAAGGTTTCGAATGCTTTGATAAGATCAAGGGTAAAGCCATTCGCTGGCCCTGGCGCCATTCCCAGCTGACCCGCTAAATTCTGAGCACGGAGAGATTCCATCGCCTTCCAGACAGCATCACTCGTGTAACCAAGTTCATCTGGATTGTGCAAGAGCACCGCATCGAAGTAATCAGTCTGGCAAGCTTCTAGAGACTTCTCGCAGCTCATGGTGAGAAAGCTTTCAAACTCACTCGCTGGTCTTAGATCTGGAGAGGAAAAGCGCGGATATCCCTTACTCCCCTCTCGCTTTCCTTTATAATGATCATGTCCCAGCATGCCTACTAGGCAATATGACTGCCGGTCTATCCCCGCAAGTGCTTCACCGAGCATGGCATCTGCCTTTCCTGCACCGTAGACATCTGCTGTGACGAAGGTGCGTATTCCTGATTCATAGGCCAGTTGGATACACTGCTTATATCGCTCTTCAGTGAGCATTTCTCCGTAGTGCATAAAACGTCCGCCGCTCCATGTGCCATAAGCTGTTCTGGTGAGATCCATCATGATCAGAGAGAGGTAAAGTCGAAGACTCAGATATGCAAGCATCTAGCCTGCGACTCGCACCATCTTCCGAATACCACGAATCGCTAAGCCCAGCCCTGGAAACTCACCATATACGCCGTCCGAGGCATCCCAGTAATCATGCTGAGAAAGGATCTTCCCTTCCGGGGTAAATGTCACATAAGACACTCCGGGAATCTCACGAGGCTTCTTGCGGAACGTATACGACATCGTCCATCGGAGGAATCCAGCGTTATCATCGCCCGCCATATCACTCACTGTCATTTGAACATTCCCGAGCTGCTTAAAGAGATCTTTGTAAACCAATTTCACTTCACCTAGCCCTTTCGCCGCATTGATAGGATCAGTCAGTGTCGCATCATCTGCGTAGTAATCCCCTAGCGAGTCTACTAGCTCCGCAGTAACGCTATGGAACAGTTCACGATTTCTTTCCAATGGAGTCATAAGAGAACGTCGCTCCATTTCACCGCTGGTCAACTCTCTGCTATGAGACCTGAGAGAGATCGACAAAAGGTGGCACTGGAATCCCTATCGCATCCGCGACACTTCTCAGCAACTCAGCCTCACGACTTGTCACTTTTCCATCCTGCATCACCGCCTGTCCACAGGCGAAGATAAGCTGTTTCTTCACAGCTGCTGTAGTCTTTTCACATTCGTCTAAAGCCTCACCGATCCGGTCAAGACTGCACTCCGAAGGTGGTAACTGCGCTGGGCTCTGACCTGTGACAGCACTGTAGACTGACATCGCGCTTTTATAGGCGGCATGGCTGGAGTCACCAGATCCACTTAACCCAGCCATCGTGCTGAGAATCACGAGAGCATGTTGCCCCAGCGAACCTAAATCACGATAGATGACTGGCGCTTCTTTTCTCCGAGTGAAACTCCCAGCAAGGTGACGTGCGACCATCCGCTGCAGCATAAACTCGAAGAGATCGACTCGCGCATCGCTCGCGATCATCCACTTCGTCACATCGACGAATTCTGTATATTCCTCAGCAGTGAGATTCCGCAATGTCGGCAGAGCGACATCGATGAGTGCGATCTTATAGGAAGAATGAAGGCCGTGAAGCTGATCTTTTAAATGAGAGGCTTCTTCAGCCATGTCAGCGCCAAGCACTTTACGTAGATAGCTCGCCTCTTCTCGCTGCACCCCATCTTCCTGAGCCATCAAGAGCCCGTAAATAAGGGCTCTGGCTCCTGTGCGATCATGTGCTGCATCCACCCAACTCTGGTCGAGCAACGAATGGACTTGTGTGCCTTTTTCCGCATTCTGAGTCTCACTCTGCCCAAGACCTTCTAACACAGCCGCCGCCTGAACCGCTGAGAAAAATGTATTATCTCGTTCTTCTTTTGACGCTTGCCTTGAAGCACGACTTTCCTCGTCTCGCCTCGATCGAACAGGCCTGCTCTCATCAATGAACTCACCATTCCAATCAGCCTGCAGCTTCTTTATTCGAATGGGTAGCGGAGGATGGGACGCGAGCCCCCAGTTAAAGATCCCGCTACCAGAGAAAAACATGTGGCTAGCCTCACCAGCCATCGATGACTTCAGCTCGGAACCAGCAGAGAGCCCACCGATCTTCTTTAAAGCACCAGCCAGCCCCTCAGGGTCGCGAGTAAATTGAACCGCAGACGCGTCTGCTAGAAATTCTCTCTGCCTCGAAATCGCGGCCTGAATGAGGCGCGCAAAGAACTCGCCGATCGATCCTATAATAACAATAGCAACACCTATCACTAAGAGGGCTAAGCCGACATTCTTTCCATCACGATCACGACCACCGGAGTAATACATGACCCTCATGAGGCCACGCCCAAGAAGACCAATCATGATGACTCCAAAGATCCATCCCATGAGGCGCATATTCAGCTTCATATCGCCATTGAGAATGTGGCTAAACTCGTGAGCGACGACACCTTGTAGCTCTGATCGATTCAGCCGCGTGATACAGCCACGCGTGACTCCGACAACGGCATTTCCGGGTTCTGTTCCTGCAGCGAAAGCATTGATCG
This sequence comes from uncultured Verrucomicrobiales bacterium, assembly GCA_937952875.1. GTDB lineage: Bacteria > Verrucomicrobiota > Verrucomicrobiia > Verrucomicrobiales > Akkermansiaceae > CALFDI01. The sequence continues at coordinate 1,368 of CALFDI010000133.1, read as the reverse complement.
CCTCTTCTCCATCCATCACCCATACCTGTGGTGCAGGAATGCCTGAGGCTATAGACATTTCTTCGACGACATTCAGGACACGACGCTCGTCAGCATCCTGAGTCGTAGGATCGATTGGACGACCTCCTAGATCTCTCGCAACGACTGCGCCGCCTCCACTGAGAGATGCGAGCTTTCCCAGGGAGCCGATTAAGATCACGCCACAGGTTCCGCCCATGACGTAGAGTAAAGTCTGAGGATCCCAGAAATTCGGAACCACACCATAACTCCCTGCCTGTGAACTACTCATTAAGTAGTTCTTAGCGCCCATTACGACAGCATACAGACCTAGGCTGGTGCCTAGCATAGCTAGAATGAAGTAACAAATAAGCCAGCGCGTGCGGGCGCGGGCTTTATCTTGTTCGGCGAAGAAGTCCATATAGCTGGAACAGCGGCTAACTACTCGCTGTAGTGGCGGGAGTCTCTCCACCCGATGAAAGCAGCGCGCGCCTCATCACGGGGCAACTTACGGCGGCTCTCATCTGCGGAGAGAAATTCTTCAAAGAGACGAGACTCCTCTTCCTCTTCTGGCGTGACCATATTCCGAGTATCCCAGAGGTGAATCGATAGGTGAACCAGACCGAATAACATGATGATATTCGCAATATCTCCAAAGGCTGACGCTCCTGAGATGAGTCTGAGAAACGCTCCGATACCTAGAAAGAGGAAGCCTTTGCGCTGAAGTTTTGTGAATGATGCTAAATCCATGATGTGACTTAGTTATGACTGATCTTTGCAGTTAATCAAATGAGACTTTTACTGCATCGCGTTCGCCTTCGTCAGCGACTTCGAAAAGCACTGCTGGGCCGAAGTTTGCAGCGTTTGCGATGAGACTACTCGGAAAGACTTCGCGTTTTGTGTTATAGGTCGTCACAGCGTCATTATAGGCTTGGCGAGAGAACGCGATCTTGTTCTCCGTCGATGTCAGCTCCTCTGAGAGCTGCTGCATGTTTTCACTACTACGGAGTTCAGGATATGCCTCGCTCAGAGCGAATAACTTCCCTAACCCAGCGGATAAAGCGCCTTCGGCTCCAGCCAGCTGACGCATCGTGCCCTCATCATCGACACTCACGCCGTTTCTGAGCTCTTCAGCAGCATTTCTAGCCTTAATGACGGCTTCTAACGTTTCGCGTTCGTGCGATAGATATGATTTAGCTGTTTCGACAAGGTTTGGAATCAGCTCATGACGGCGCTTGAGCTGCACATCGATCTGAGAAAAAGCATTTCGAAACCGGTTCCGAAGCTTAACAAGACCATTGTAGGTGCCTACCGCCCAGAGCACTGGAATAATAACAATGACGGCCAGAATGATTAATATTACTAGAAGTT
>CALFDI010000132.1 GCA_937952875.1 uncultured Verrucomicrobiales bacterium | reverse complement strand
TGGTTCTGACTGTGCAGGGATTAATAGGAGTAAGGTGGTAATGAGAGGGCGAATCACATAGGGAGAATAGCAATGTCTGAGAGGTTTCTGTATCGATATTTTCCGTGAGTGTATTGATTTAGTCGATGATTGACTTTCTTTGTAAGAAAACGTCTGGTCAAATTTCTTTCAAATCGTTATCTCTAAGGGAGCTATGAAAAGACCAATAAACACGCTGGCATTTGCGCTTGCTATTATAACTACGCCTCTGATGGCGCGCACATGGACCAGTGCGGATGGAAGTAAGACCTTCGAAGGAGACTATGTCAGTAAGGAGGCCAGTAAAGTTACTGTGAAGATGAAGAGTGGAGAGACGATGACTTTTCCAATCTCAAAGCTATCTGAGGCAGACCAAGCCTTTGTGACGGAGCAAAAAGAAAGTGCTGTATCAGGCACAAAAATGGCGAATACAGAGCAGCCGATCTACTCACAAGTTTCGAAATATTTACGAAAGTTCAGCAAAAGTAGTTATAAGAAGGCAGAGTTAGCAACAGTTCCGGAATATTACATTCTCTACTTTTCAGCCAGTTGGTGAGGCCCTTGTGCCTCAAGTGCTCCACAGTTAGTGAAGACATATAATGAAAAAATAGCGACAAATGATGCAGTGGAACTCATCCACTTGAGCTTTGATAAAGATAAGGACGCCGCTAAGGCGTGGGCGAAGAAAAATGAATTCCCTTGGCCTACAGTCTTATCAGACAAAGCTAAGAAAACTGGGCTCAATAAGTATTCTACAAAATTCATCCCGGGCTACGTCTTGATTGATGGTGATGGGAATCAGTTGGCAACTGGTAAGCCGCAGTGCCTGGCAAAGATCAAAGAAATGACGAAGTAATTGATCTCGAAATCATTGATTTTCACGGAGCAGATTCATTAAGAATCTGCTCCTTTTTTTTGGAGTGTCATGTCATGCACTAGACGGGCGCGATGCGGCTTGCCTTTTGCGAGAGAAGCTCCCAATCTGCCGCTCATGGATACAATGAAAGTTCTCCTCGGTGCAACGATCGGTCTGTTAGTGGCCTTCGTCGTTCTGGCGTTTACGAATTTGGATAAGGAGCGAAGTGCTGAGCTAGAAGAGCTTAGGCTTCAGAATGCACAGTTAAAGGCAGCGCCAGCAGTTGTTGTGCAGCCGCTCCCAACTGTGGCCCCACAAGCCGCCGCGAAAGTGCCAGCGGAAACTCAGAAAGAGCTGGATCGGCTCAAGGCTGAATTACAGGCAGCGAATGATGAGGCTCTGAGACGTGCTGAAGCAGCAGCTAAGCTGGCAGCAGAGTCACAAGCACCTGACCCAGTGTTAGATGAGCCTACGACTTTGCCAGCTAAGATGGAAAAACGCGCTCTCGCGGTGCAAAATGCTCTCCTCCTCGGAACTGTTTCGAGTTATAACGAAGACTTTAATCTTGTGAGCTTCTCTATCACACGCGAGGGAATGATAGACCGTGGTATGACCATTGGAATTCGTCGAAATACTGGAATCGTAGGACGTATTAAGGTCACTGATCTCGAGGCTGGCAGCGGTATCGGTGAAGCCGTTATTGGAACGTTTTTAGGCGGTCTCGATATTCAGGTGGGTGATGAACTCATCATACCTCCACTCTAGAGGCTATGCTTTAAGGTTTTCGGCCTTTTTAAGAGAGAGTTCGATGCCTGCTGCCTTGTGCAGAGTTTCCTCGTATTCGGCTGCCGGGTCGGAATCTGCGACGATTCCAGCACCCACGTGGTAGCTCAGCGTATTTTGTTCTTCAATCAGGCTGCGGATGACGATGTTGAACTGACTCTCACCATTGAATCCGATGAACCCGATAACTCCTGTGTAGAGTCCACGCGGTGATGGCTCGAGTTCGGCAATGATCTCAGTCGCACGCTTTTTCGGGGCTCCTGTGATACTGCCGCCAGGGAGGCATGAGGCGAGAGCCTCTAACTGGCTGACATCTTTTCGCAAAGTGCCTTTTACCGTAGAGACCAGGTGGTGCACCTGTTGGAGAGACTCCAGCTTCAGCATTTGCTCGACGAAGACGCTTCCAAACTCGCTCACTTGGCCGAGGTCATTTCTCAAAAGATCTGTAATCATGACGAGTTCAGCGATCTCTTTTTCTGATGTCATAAGCTCGTGAGCGGAGCGCTGATCAGCTTCTGCATTAGGAAAGCGAGGGCGAGTGCCTTTGATAGGGCGTGTCTCTACAGAGCGGCCGCTAAAGCGTAGAAAGAGTTCGGGCGAAGATGAAAGGATCTGCCGCCCACCGCAGTCCATGTAGGCTGACATGGGGGCGGGGGAGTAGTGGCGTAATTGCTCATAGAGCCCATACAGCGACCCGCTTTCAACGTGTGCTGAGAACTTTTGAGCGAGATTCACCTGATAGATATCACCTGCAGCGATGTAGTCCTTCGCTCGAGCCACGATGTCTAGGAAATCTTGGCGATCCATGTCCGCTGAGAACTCGCTGATCAATGGGACCTTTGCTGGCGGCACAGAGAGGAGTTCACTACTCAGGCGGCCTCTCTCCCACCATGTATGAGTCGAATGATCGTAGATGAGAATTTCTTCATAAATGCCGAAGTGTGCGCTGCCGTCGTAGTCGATCGTTCCGCAGGCTGCTCCATCAGGAAGGCCATGCTCGTTAGCGTTCTGTTGTTGGTATTGAGAAAGGGCTAGCTCGAGAGTTTTGAAGTCATCTGAATGTGTGACGATTTCCTCCACTGGGCGGGCAGCTACGATCGAAAGTGGTCTTTTTTGATCAGAGGGAAGATTCCCAGATGAGTCGAAGTAAACGAGTCCTGGTAGGTGCCTTAATGAGCGTGCGACTACAGCTGGATCACCCTCTAAATCAATCGGCTGTAAAGATGTGCTCTCTGAGGCGTAAGATCCCATACAGGGGCAGTCTCTGCGATGTCGATACGGAGATCAAGAGATCATGCAAAAACGAATTGGCACGCTACATGCTTACCTAATGGGAGTAATTAATACACATATGAAAAAAATCGAAGCAATCATTAAGCCATTCAAACTTGAAGAAGTCAAAGAAGCCCTCGCTGAAGTAGGCGTTCAGGGGATGACTGTCACAGAAGTTAAGGGATTCGGTCGTCAGAAGGGTCACACAGAGATCTACCGTGGATCTGAGTATACCGTAGACTTCCTTCCGAAGGTAAAGATTGAGATTGTCGTAGATGATAGCCAGGCTGCAGCCGTTGGTAAGGCGATCGTTAGTTCTGCTAACACAGGAAAAATCGGTGACGGTAAGGTTTTCATCTCACCAGTGGAAGAGGCGATCCGTATCAGAACTGGCGAGACCGGTAATGATGCTGTCGCTGTGAATTAATCGATCAATAAGTGATCACGATGCTGGTCAATTATTGATCACATCATTTAACAAAAAAGCCCTCACACGCGTGAGGGCTTTTTTTCT
>CALFDI010000131.1 GCA_937952875.1 uncultured Verrucomicrobiales bacterium | reverse complement strand
ATACAGCCATACAGTTCTGTTCTGGAAAACACAGATCCTGGCCTCAACGGCACTGATCTTTTCACGCCACTTGACGATGCTCTCTCGAATTTCACAAACCTGCGCAGCATCATTCTCCTCTCCGATGGAGATGCTAATATTGGAAAGCCCCCCGTCGTAGCCGCGCAGAAGCTCTTACTGAGAAAGATCCCTCTCTACACGATCGCTATCGGCAGTGAATCTCGCCTACCAGACCTCGACCTCCTTTCCGTCACAGCGCCCACATACGGCATCATCGGTGAGAATGTTCAGGTCCCCTTCACCATCCGGTCATCACTGGACCGCGATGTGCGCACTGTGGCCCGTCTACGCGATGGCTCCGGCCGTGAAGAAACGAAGAACATCACTATTCCTGCAAACACTGAGTTCACCTCCTCTCTGCTCTGGCGTTTATCGGAAAAAGGATCGTCCACTCTGACCCTCAGTATTCCCGTAGCAAATGGCGAACTGATCGAGCGGAACAATTCCGAAAAGTTCGCTATCTCAGGACGTGAAGAATCCATCAAAGTCCTCGTCATAGAGACCACTCCACGCTGGGAATACCGCTTTATCCGGAATGCTCTCTCACGTGATCCCGGCGTCGATGTCGACTGCCTCCTCCTACACCCCCAGTTAGGCGTGGGTGACGGGCCTGACTACATCAGCGCATTCCCAGAGGAGTTAGAAGATCTTCAGAAATACGATGTCGTCTTCATCGGTGATATCGGAATCGGCCCAGATCAGCTCACAGAAAAACAGGCTGAACTCCTTCTCGGGCTTGTAGAGAATCAGGCCAGCGGCATCGTCTTTATCCCTGGATCTCAGGGGAATATGATGAGCCTGCTCGATAGCCCTCTGGGCGATCTACTACCTGTCCAGCTAGATACCGCTCAGGCGAATGGCATTTCAGACTCAGTCGAAGCCCCTCTCACACTGACTGGCGACGGGCAGAAAAGCCTGCTCACCATGCTCGGCGAGACGGAAGATCAGAATCCGCTCATCTGGCGTTCTCTCCCTGGCTTCTTCTGGCACGCTCCTGTCATCAAGTCTCTAGGTGGAGCAACTGTGCTAGCGACCCACGCGAATAGACGAAATGAATACGGGAAAATTCCCCTCATCGTCACAAAGGCCGCAGGAAACGGCAAAGTGCTCTTCATGGGGATAGACTCTGCATGGCGCTGGCGCCGAGGGGTCGAAGACCTCTATCACTACCGCTTCTGGGGCCAAGTCGCCCGCTGGATGTCTTACCAACGGAATATCGCTGCGGGTGAAAGAACCCGCCTTTTCTTCACTCCAGAGCGACCTAGCCCTGGAGACACCGTCAGCTTCACCGCTAATGCCTTCGATGAAAATGGAGCGCCGCAACAGTCAGGAAAAGTGGTCATTGATATCGTCGCCCCAGATGGAATCGGTCAACGGATAGAACTCGAGAGCGATAGCGCCACGTGGGGAACATTTTCAGGAATCTTTAAAGCACTCCTACCTGGCGAGTATACACTCAAAGCCTTCCCTAAGGGATATGAAGAATTTGCCATCGAAGCAAAAATGATCGCTCAGGGCACAGAGATTGAAAAGATTGGTCAACCAAGCCGCCCGTCTGTGCTCGAGGAAATGTCTCGCGTTGCGAAAGGCCGCACTCTCGCTGTGAACGAGCTGGACTCTTTACTGAATGAAATCCGCTCTCTCCCTGAGCCGACTCCGTTATTTGATCGGCTAGAGCTGTGGTCACATTGGCTGACAGCGGTAATACTCATCGGCCTCCTCAGTCTTTTCTGGCTCCTGAGGAAGCTTAATGGCACCTTCTGATGTCTCACACATCTTCACTCCTCTTCAACACTCACACGTAACGCCGCCATGAAAGCTAAATCCGAAGCTCTAACTGGTCTCTTTGTATTCATCGGTCTCCTCGTGCTCGCCACGATTGTCCTAAAGTTCGGCGGAGTCGGTGGAGATCTCAGAGATTACTACCCTCTCACTGCGCGCTTTGAGAATGCTGCAGGCATCGTCAAAGGAGCTGAGATCCGCCTCGGCGGCACAGTCGTGGGCACCGTGGCCTCAGACCCTGTTCTCACAGATGACTACTCAGCTGACGTAGAGCTCGATATCCTTACCTCTATCAAAGTCCCTAAAGGTGCCGAACTCACGATCACCTCCATCGGCCTACTCGGTGATAAGATGGTCCAGATCACACCTCCGAAAGTGCCGGCCACCACGTTTTTCTCCCCAGGAGATCGCGTAGAGGGATCTTCTGCCGCTGGCCTAGAGGACTTGCAAAATGACGTTGGCAGAGTCGTCGATCAAGCCATCACCACACTCGAGACGATTAACCTAACAGCAAATACCCTGAACTCGACGTTAGAGAAAGTATCGGAATCGGTAAATACGGTGAACAGCTCTTATCTTTCGAGTGACAATGCTGAGCGGATTACTCGTATTTTGACTAACCTCGATGCTCTTACCCTAGATTTAGCAGCCACCGGGAAAGAACTCCCTCCCGTTATTGCAGACATGCGGCAGACGCTCGCCTCCGTGCAGACGACTGCGCGCAGTGCTGACGAGACATTTGAGACTGCTACTGAGCAACTTAAGACACTGAAACCAGCGATCGATGAGATCCCTCCTGCTGTCCGGGCGCTAGCAGATACATCGCGCAAGGCCAGCCGTGCTATCGATAAGTTAGACAGTGGTGACGGCCTGCTCAATACACTCACAGATGACAAAAGCGTCGCCGATGACACTAAGTCTTTTATCACAAATCTCAAGAAATACGGTATCCTTCGTTACCGCGATACCGAGACGACTCCAGAAAAAGATCCGCGTGATCGATATAAAGGCCGCCGTCGATAAGTATTGTATGAGGCACATACCATCCCTTCTCTTATCTTCGCCATGAAAAGACGTCACTTTATCTCCTCTAGCAGCGCAGCACTCGCATTCTCTGGTCTTCAGCGTCTCTTCGCTAACTCCTCCATTACTGAATCAGAACTCTACGGGCCACTACTGCCCGACCCTGAGGGCCTGTTAGATTTACCGAAGGGGTTTTCCTATAAAATCATCTCACGCCGTGGCGATCGTATGAGTGATGGCTTTAAAGTCCCTGGCCAGCCAGATGGCATGGCGTGTTTCCCACAAGAGAGCGGGAAAGTCCTTCTTGTGAGGAATCATGAACTCAAGCGTAAGATGACGTATTGGGGACCCTTTGATGATAACACAAAGGTGCCAGACTCAGTCGATCCTAGTCTTGTCTACAATCCTGGTAATGGAGACCTCCCACCTTGTCAGGGCGGCACCACGACTATTCTCTACAATCCAAAAACAGGGAAAACAGAGAAGCAATTCCTCTCTCTCACTGGCACAGATGTGAACTGCGCAGGGGGCCCAGTGACACGAGGAAATCAACATAGCTGGATCACCTGCGAAGAGACTGAATCTCTCAATCTACCAGAATATGCAAATCATGGCTGGTGCTTCGAAGTGAAGGCGGATGTGAACAGTGGTCTCCAAAAGCCCATCCCTCTCAAGGCACTCGGGCGCTTCCGCCATGAAGCCATCGCCTATGAGGAATCCACTGGCATCGTCTACCTCACAGAAGATCGCCATGATGGACTGCTGTATCGCTTCGTCCCAGACGTAAAGGGCTCATTCGAAAGTGGTAAGCTCGAAGCTCTCGGACTGGTGGAGGATTCTGCACTAGACATTCGTAACTACGACCCTGATCAGCCACAGATCAAAGTGGGTGATGTCTACGGCATTCAATGGATTCCACTCAGCGAGACGGATGCTCCCAAAGATGACCTCCGTATCCGTGGACATAAGGCTGGGGCTAAATTTTTCGCCAGAGGTGAAGGGATCACTATTCTCAATGGACAGGTCTACATCTGCTGCACGAGCGGAGGAAATGCTCGCCAAGGACAAATCTTCCGCATCACGACTGGACCAGACACCGACACGCTCGAGCTTTTCCTTCAGCCTACAAAGTCTGACCTACTCACGAATGGAGATAATATCTGCATCGGCGCCAATAATCACCTGATCATCTGCGAAGATCTCGTGCTAGAGCGTAAAACGAAAAAAGCCCATGTCCGCGCCGTCACACAGGATGGGAAAATCCACACCATTGCGCGGAATGCACATAACCAGCACGAATTCGCCGGATCATGCTTCGACGAAGCCTCCGGCACTCTATTTTTTAACATGCAATCACCCGGAATCACCTTCGCTGTGACAGGTCCTTGGAAGGCTTGATTTTTTTAATCTTTCTCCACGCCATTCATATCGTCAGCGAAAGACTCGGGTGCGACTAGGCCGGCGGATAGGATCATTTTCGAGGCTTCTTCTAGACTCATATCACTCTTGAAGACCTTGTCATCATCCAT
>CALFDI010000130.1 GCA_937952875.1 uncultured Verrucomicrobiales bacterium | reverse complement strand
GCGCACTGGGAGCTGCTCTACTCTGTGAAAGAGGAACTCGCTCTGCAGCCTGATGATAGTGAGGGGCTGATCGATATGATTCGAGGTATTCGTGGCGTTGTCGTTGCCATCTTCTTCGAGGAGTTAAAGGGCGGGACGATTCGGGTGAGTATGCGCTCGAGTGATCGGGCGATCGACGCCTGCGAGATATGTCAGTTATTCGGCGGAGGTGGGCATGCGCTCGCTGCCGGTATCCGTATGGACGGCCCGCTATCTGAGGCTAAGGTGAAAGTGCTAGAGGCTGTGAATTCAGCCGTTGCACGTGCAGAGAAAGGAGCTGCCGTATGATCCCAGATCCAGATCTACCATGTGGCGTATTACTCGTCGATAAAGCCCAGGAAATGACGTCTCACGATGTCGTGGCGATTACTCGGCGGGCACTGAATTTTAAGAAAATAGGGCACTGTGGGACGCTCGACCCGATGGCCACAGGGCTTCTCATGGTCGTAGTGGGGAAGGCGACAAAGATACAAGATCTCCTCATGAGTGAGGATAAGGAGTATCTCGGCACGCTGAAGCTAGGTCAGACGACAGGGAGTCAAGACGCTATGAGTGATATAGTAGAAGAGAAGCCTGTGCCTGACTTGTCTGCAGAAGAGATTGACGCAGCATTTAAAAAATACACCGGAAACTTCGAGCAAACACCACCGATGGTGAGCGCTATCAAGAAGAATGGAGTGCCTCTCTATAAGCTGGCCCGCAAGGGAATCGAAGTGGAACGTAAGCCGCGTGCCGTGTATGTGACTGATTACGATATATCTCGTAATGAACTCCCAGAAGTGGACTTTCGAGTGAATTGTTCCAAAGGATTTTACGTGAGGACCTATGCGCATGATATCGGTCAAGATCTCGGCTGTGGTGCCCATCTTACCGCGTTGCGACGGACGCGCTCTGGGGCATTTACTCTCGATCGGGCCATCACTGTAGAGCAGCTGAAGAATGGATCTCGTGAGGAAATTATGGAATCATTGATAAGCTTGTCTGAGGTGTCTATCATGCGTGGAGTATGATAGAGATTGTATTACCCCTAGGCATAGTCGCAGGCTTTATCGGGCTAGGTGCTGGCACGTATGTGTGGCTCGAGTCTCGGAAAAAAGCTCGTCTCGAAGCTGCTGCAGACATCGAACTTACCGATCAACGGCTTAAGAAGCTGAAGAAAAATGTGCCGCTGCTAGAGCGTCTGAACTCAGAGCAATATGATCGCCTTCAGCGCATGATGCTGATGTTTCAAGCTGACAAGAACTGGGAAGCGTGTGGGGGACTCACTGAAGTGACGCTCGAAATGAAGGATTCGATCTCTGCGCAGGCATGCTTGCTGGTGCTGGAGAATGGTCTGCCTGTTTATCCTGAATTACGGAGTATTCTCATTTATCCAGCCGCATACCGCGCGCGCAGCCGCCATCAGGATGATTCGACTCGGCTCGGTGAGAGCTGGGACTCTGGGAGTGTCGTGCTCTCATGGCAGGGGGTGAAGTCGAGTGGTCGCGATGACTCAGATGGCTTTAACCTAGTGATCCATGAATTCGCCCACCAACTGGATCAGGCTGATGGGCCGGCCGATGGGGTGCCTCAGCTCGCTGAACCTGAAGATTATGAAGGTTGGTCGCGTGCGTTCTCGGCTGCATACGAATCATTTTGTGATGCGATTAATCGTGGTCAGAAGGTGGAGGTCGATGAATATGGGGCGACGAACGAAGCTGAGTTTTTCTCTGTTACGAGCGAATTTTACTTCGAGCGTCCAGATGTTCTCAAAGAGTCCTTTCCAGAGGTATTCCAGCTTTTGAAGGCATTTTATCGAGTGTAGCGGTTACGCGAAAAAAAACGCTCACCACAGAGAGTGTGATGAGCGTTTTTCTTTAGAAAACTTAGGTTTTATACCAATCAGAAAAAGTAACTAGCAAAACCGGATGACGGATACAATGAGGGGGAAGATAACTCAGAAAAGCCTGAGTTGAAGAGCCTTTCGCGGCGTCTTTCCCATGAGCCTTCGTTTTCCGCCGGTCGCAGTGCCCGCACTACTCCCTTGCGGACGCCTTGTCTCACGGAAAAACCGCTCGCAAATTTTACCAGTTCCCTTTTCTTCTTGGTATTAGTTAAAGCGCGGAGCCTTGTGGCGGTTGAAGTAGCCTTCTCCTAGATACATGGTAGGTGGGTAATCAGGGAGTGGTCCTGCATCTGGTGCGCGCGGCACATTGCGACCGATCGTTGCGTCTTCGGGTTGCGTGCTAGCGATGCTAACCTTTGCTCCTTTTGGGACGATGGCGAAGAACTTAGGTGCGACATTCTCGTGGAGGCGGAGACATCCATGTGTGCACGGATAAGGCTTTTGCCAGCCAGTGTGGAATCCATAGCCAGGCTTGAATTCTACCCAGTATGGCATCGGTGTGCCGATGAATTTCCAGCCGCTCGGTTGCTTTCCACGGCGGAATTGACGAGCTTGGCTCCCATTAGTCGCCCAGCCGTGACCGTTCGCACGGCGCTTCGCCTGCTTATTATAAGCGCGGAATGTGCCTCGTGGAGTGGGAGTCGCCGATGTTCCGACGGATACGGGAGTGACGAGGAGCGGCTTATTGCCCTCCATCACGTAAGCCATTTGATTTTGGATAGAGACCTTTACTCGGACGTTGGATGGATTCGTAGGTCGTGATGCAGGTAAGTCGTAGGCTTGATATGCTGCGACTCCACCTGTGCTACTACTGCGAGGTGCGGTAGTAGAGCATGAACTGGTAAAGGCTAACGTGGCTGCAATAGCGAATGTGGCGAGGTATTTCATAGAAGACGTGATAAGTTATTAGGGTCTTGATAAAAGACATATCAGTCATGCACAGAAATGCAATCTAACGAACAGCGCGTTCCCATTCGCGCACTTTTCCTTCTTTGAAAGAGACTCTCGCATAAGGAGTCCTATGGTAATGGAGCTGTGGAGAAATCCCGAAGCCATGATATGAATTTCTATAGTGGCGGCCATATCTTCCGTATCGACCGCGGCGTCCGAAGCCATACCCGAAGTTAGAATAAATCGAGCTCGTATAGCGTGGACTTAAACGGGAATACGTCCACGTCTGGTAGCGTGTATCATTTCTTAAACCTTCGCTCTTCGAAGATGGAGCGCCCCAGGCGATAAAGACAGCTGGCTCAGTCATGCCCTTTGCCAGTTTTCCCTGGCTAACGAGTTTTTTATGTTTCTCGGGAAGAGCTTCAAAAAGTGCTTGGTTAGCAGTGATGCGAGTTTGTGGAGTAGAGGTTGTTCCGCAGCTAGTCAGAAAACCTGCTGAGACGAGCGTAATAATGGCTAAAAGATGTTTCATATCGTGTAAGAGTAACAGATCTTGATCCGCATTCCAGTTGTTAGGATAAAAGATCCACCGAAGAAGTCACAGAATGATGCCTGTATGTGATTTTGCTTTGTTTGAAAATGCGGTGAAACTTGGCTTTACAAGGGGTATGCCTTTCTGCATGGTCCCGCGCCCATGATGCTCGCAGCCACTACACTTAATATTTTTATCAATCTGCTCCTAGTGTTGCAGGTTATAATCTGCCTTGTTCTCGGGCTTCTTGTTTTGATGCAACGTCCTAAGAATGAAGGTCTTGGTGCAGCGTTCGGTTCAGGAATGACTGACTCAATTCTCGGTGCTGGGACAACAAGCGTGCTCCAAAAAGGAACTGTATACTTCGGTATTCTCTTTTTCGCAGTGACTCTTGGTTTGAGTATTCTAATCGGTCACAGAAACGCAGACCCAAACTTAGCAGCAAGTGTTAGCCTCACTCCCGACATTCCTAACGCCGAAATAATTGTAGACCCTGAAGAGTCAGCTTCTACAGGTGATTTAGCAAAGGAACTCGAAGAGCTGGAGAAGGCGAAAGAGGAGGCAAGCGCTGAAGAGGCTCCTGCCGCTGAAGTCGAAGAGCCTTCTACTGAGCCAGAAGAAGCGCCTGCAGAGGCACTGGAAATCCCAGAAGGGACTGAGCTAAGCGTTCCAACGCCTGCTGCTCCTCCAGCGACAGAGCAACCAGCTAATCAATAAACATTTGTGAATCTTGCTGACCAGAGCGTGCTGAACGACCAGCCAATCTGGGCGAGGCCAGATGTTTTTCCGCCCAAGCCGTCCGATCAGGGCCGCTTGGGTTTTTTGTCGACAGACGGGGGCTTTTACGACGTTGAAGATGAAGAGGCATTAAGATCGATCGTGCGCAATGAGTCGAGTCAGCGCGCGAGTCTCGTGTGGACAGAGGAAAGCGATTACTGTGTCCCTGTCGAAGAAGTCGCTTGGCTGGCTGAGACGGTCTTGGTGGAGAGTCAGGAGCATGCTGCGGAAGCTTACAATTCTGCAAAAACTCCGCTTTGGATATTCGGAGGCCTGTTAGGATTTTTTGTCTATCGGGCGTGGGAGAGTCATCCTGGAGCGAGCCTCCTTCAGATTCTCTCGAATCAGTCGATCGGTGCTTTGTTATTAATGTTCACCATTTTTGCGCTACTGCCCTTTTATGAGGCATGGAAAGAGCGAAAACGAGTAGCAGGGTTAACACCTGAGACACTGATCGAGACAGCGCCGGAAGCGCGTTTCGATATCTGGATGGCATCTCAGAAAGGCCAGATTACCAAGTGTGCACTTCTTGCGATGGCGATTATCGGAGTCATTCAGTTGTATGTATTCAATGCATCAGGGCGGAGTATTGTGCCTATTTTAAAAGAAGCTTCTCTGGTGAAGCTGGCTGTTCTCGCAGGTGATCACTGGCGGTATCTCACCGCGCCTTTTTTGCATGGGAATCCGATTCACTGGTTTTTTAACGCCTCGGCTCTTTGGTTTCTCGGGAGACGTGTCGAGGCCCTCGCGCGTTGGCCTCATGTGTTGAATGTGCTTGTTCTATCTGGCCTGGCAGGCGGGATTTGTTCAGTTAGCTTGATCCATATTTACCCTCAGCCCTCGGTAGGTGCTTCGGGGGCTATCGTCGGTCTATTGGGCTTTTTGCTGGTCTTCGAGTTCACTCATAGAGGCCTTGTGCCGAAGTCTGCCCGGCGCCGACTTCTTGCGATGGTTGGCGGCCTGATCGTGATAGGTTTTGTCGGTGTGAAGATGATAGATAATGGGGCGCATGCCGGCGGATTGCTTGCTGGGATGGCGTATTCGTTTATTGTATTTCCCCCGACGAGTAGCCCACAGCGGCCGCGCACCACCTTTGCAGATAAGGTGGTGGCTGGTGTCTCAGGTGTTATTATCGCGAGCGGCGCATTGCTGACAGCAAGTCGTTTATTTTCGATTCTCTAATTCAAGATGTTTCCAGACCTCGTCACTTGTATACCAGGCCCAGAGTCTCAGCGACTTGCGATTGAGCTTCGTGAATATGAGTCTCAGAATGTCACTTACATTGATCCTGATTGGCCAGTGTTCTGGCATCGCGCAGAAGGGGTGAATGTATGGGATGTTGATGGGAATCGCTTTCTCGACCTCACAAGTGCCTTCGGCGTAGCAGGGCTCGGTCATGGGCGTCAGGAGATCGTTGAGGCGATGAGGTCTCAGTCAGAGCTGCTGATTCACGGCATGGGTGATGTTCATCCAACGAAGCTGAAGAGTGATGTATGCCGGAAGCTCAGCGAGATCACCTGGGGACGGTGGAATCAGGG
>CALFDI010000129.1 GCA_937952875.1 uncultured Verrucomicrobiales bacterium | reverse complement strand
AGGAAAGGCCTTCCTTTCCTGAAATCTTCGCGACAGACCCTGTCGGTGCGATATTTCCATAAAGAATCCGAAGGTGGCTATCAGCCTTGATCGGGTTATCGAGTGGGCGAATGATCTGCTGACCATCTGGATATGGAGAAGCTTTTTCCAAATTCTCTGCCATCGTCTTGCCTGTCACAGTCATGACATCTCCGTGGAGAAGACCAGCATCTAACAACATCTTCATGAGTGGCACTGTGCCGCCGATGCGGACAAGCGCTGCCATGGAGTATTTCCCAGACGGCTTAAGATCTGCGAGCACTGGCACGCGCTTACCAATCTCTGTAAAATCATCAATGCTCAGCTCGACATGGGCGGCGTGAGCCATCGCGATAAGGTGAAGCACGGCATTCGTTGATCCACCGAGCGCGATGACGACAGTGATCGCATTCTCAAAGGCCTTACGCGTCATGATATCTGACGGCTTGAGGCCTTTATCGATCAGATTCATCACAGCTGCGCCAGCATCAAAGCAATCGCGCATTTTATCCTCACTCTCAGCAGACTGTGCAGAGCTGTTAGGGAGACTCATACCCAGCGCCTCGATCGCTGATGCCATGGTATTCGCTGTATACATCCCACCACATGAGCCTGGCCCAGGAATAGAGCACTTCTCTACCGTCTCTAACTCATCATCATTGTATTCACCCGTGGCGTGCTTACCGACGGCTTCAAAGGTAGAGACGATATCGAGATCTTTTTCCTCACCTTTCAGAGAGGCACATCCAGTAAGAATCGTGCCGCCATAGACGAAGACTGCAGGGCGATTCATACGAGCGATTCCGATCATACATCCCGGCATATTTTTATCACAGCCACCGACTGCGACTAGCCCGTCAAGTCCTTCACAGCCCATCACTGTCTCGAGAGAGTCGGCGATGACTTCCCGTGAAACGAGAGAATACTTCATCCCCTCAGTGCCCATAGAGATCCCGTCAGAGATCGTGATTGTGTTGAAGATCATGGACTTACCACCAGCAGCATCAGCCCCTTTATCAGACTCGATAGCGAGCTTATCAATGTGCATGTTACACGGCGTGACCTGCGCCCACGTTGACGCGATACCGATCTGAGGTTTTTGAAAGTCTTCCGTCTCAAAGCCAACAGCACGGAGCATCGCACGGCTCGGGGCGCGATCAGGACCGTCTACAATTTGGGAGGAATACGGGCGGCGGGAATCAGTAGAATCGCTCATAGGTAAAAGAAGTGAGTGCTTTTCCCCTATCCCTCGCATGAGGTCAAGATCTCAGCCCGGTGAATCACTGCAGCTCGATTCGTATTCTGTAAAACGCATGAGTCTGACTCGGATCATTTACGATGGAAAAAACCTCAGCCTCATTCGCCTGCGACACAGTGACCTCATCGATGTCTTCCCATGATTCACGAGTGAGTGAAAAGCTACGCTCGAGAATATAACGACGTCCAGCGATCGATCGAAAAGCAATCTCGCTCGTCGTGACAAATTCTATCTCGAAACGAGAATTCGCATCTGTTGGATCTGTGAGTGTGAGAAATGTTTCGTCTAAATCCGATAAGCCATCGCCATCTTGGTCGAGCCTATTCGCCTGAATCATCAGATTATCAAAGGACACTCCCTGAGCAGGGATCAGCTCTGGAAATGATTGGCCTGGATTCCGCGCGCCCACGCTGAAGGGTAGTAGATCATTCTGAGACCACACGGAGCCAACACGCACCAGACTCCCTCGATCAACCGGCGTGCTGCTCGACTGGCTCACTCCGATATCTAGCGACTGCATTCCATTCGCCGGTCCATCTACTGCAGTCACGACACCTTCATACGATATGAACTCGATAACACCAGACTCTCCATCTACTAGAGCAATCCCATCGAATCCATTCTGCAAGCCTAGGACCTGTCGCGAGTATATCTGAAACCCATTCGACATCTCACCCGCAGTAAACGTCTCAAGCGGCAGCTCATTATAGACCGATCCATTACTCCCGTTATACAGGAAAACGGTGAGATCTTCGCTAGCCCCTGAGCCAACGGCGAGTTCGATGAATTCACCCTCATCAGCACCAGAATTATCGTAGTGAAACTCATTGATAAAGGCGTCTTCTGGCAATTCAGATGCACCTCCTGGCGAAAAATTGGCCCGCAACTGGAAACTAGCTCCCACAGGAATCGAAAGATCAGAAATAGCTGCAGACAGTGTTGCTCCGACATCACTTGATCTAAACTCGAGATCATCTAGCTTCATAGAAGGCCGACCATCTACTAGAAAGTCAAACTCCAGAGAACTCTCTGCACCATCTGGCAGCGCTGCCCAGACCTGCGCATCGAGCTGTATCTCTAGATTCTGTATCAACTCCCCAGATGTATTGAGAAATGTCCCAGTCGCTTCACCAGATCCAAGAACTGCGAAAGACCCGCCTTCCAGAGAATAAAAGCCGCGCTCAGCCGCTGATGCTAGGCCCATCCACTCACCACCTGTCACAAGCCAGCCGTCTGGAGCCGACTCTCCAGTAAAGCCATTAAACTCCTCAATCAACACTCCAGAAAAATCGTAATTAGGATCACTCACCACTGGATCCCGAACGTCGACTTGAGCAACGATTGCAAAATGATCTGAGGCATCAAAGCTCGTGCCGAACGCCAATGGACCCCCCGATTTTACTAATCCCTCAGTATTAGACACATCAAGAGCGCTCTCATAGATCTCTGAGCTAACAGAGCCTTCCAATAAAGCCTGACTTAATAAAATGTAATCCAGAGTGCCGTTCCCCTGAGTATTATCATTTCCATCCAGAGCACGGATATCGAGTTCATCCATCCAGCTAAAGTAATCTGATGGATCATTAAAGTATTCGACAGGAAACGTGATATCACTCCCCAGATCATAAGAGACAGGCAACTCCCCCGCACCAGCAGGGCCACCACTCGACTGTGGGGGAAGCTGGGCAAATGACATATCACCCTGTGAATCGATCAAATTGAGATCACCTAAGATGATCACATTATCCTCAGCAGTGAGACCTGACGCATCTAAATACTTCTGAATCCGTATTAAATCGACAGCCCTGCGGAATGGATTTGGCGCGGAAAAGCCAGACTTCGCATGCACTCCGATGAGTATCGGATCATTCTCGATGTCTGGTAGATCCACCATCACTACCGGATGGCGCCGTGTCAGATCATTAGCGCCAGCGGGAGCAGCGACGTCTTCCGTCAGAAGAAAAGGATAGCGGCTCAGAAAAACAACACGCAAAGA
>CALFDI010000128.1 GCA_937952875.1 uncultured Verrucomicrobiales bacterium | reverse complement strand
GTTGTATACCAATAGATCGGAATCACAGGGAGTTCTTCCATCAAGACGTTTTCGGCTTTTTGAAGAGTTTTGAGGCGCTCAAGAGGGTCGGTTGTCGTTTCTGCCGTTTCGAGAAAAGCGACGTAATTATCCGGGCCCCAGCCAGTATTATTATTTCCGTCACCTGGCTTCCACATATCGAGGAAGGTCGTAGGATCGAGAAAGTCACCGATCCAGCCAGAGGCAGAAATATCATAGTCACCTGATCGTTCGCGTGACTTGTGGGTGCCTGTATCGACCTGGTTGATGCGGACGCTTATGCCGAGATGCTCTTCCCACATCGCCTGGTAGGTTTCAGCATTTCGACGGGCGGTGTCACTATTGTTTGTCAGGAATCTGAGTTCTGGAAAGGCCCCCATTTCCTCGAGTCCAGCCTCCTTCAGATATTTTCTAGCCTTTTCTGGGTCAAAGCCAACACCGACGGGGGTGTCGTAATCTCCAAACGGTGGGACCATTCCGAAGGCTGGTTTTTCGCCTGCTTGAGTCACCTTTTCAACGAGTTGTTTACGATCGATTGCGTAGGCGAGAGCGAGGCGGACTTTCGGATTTGAAAGGAACTGGCTTTTCGTATTGAGCCTGAGAAAGCGTGTGCCGATGTATGGCTGGATTTTGAGCTTCTCAGGCATATCGCGCTCTGCAGCAGCGATGGCTTCCGCGGGAAGAGTGTAGGTCTTATGTAGCAGCCCATCGCGGAACATCCGGGCTTCCGTGTAGCCATTTGTTATAGGGAAGAAGTGTATTTCATTGATGCTAACAGTCTCTGCATCCCAGTAGTTCGGATTTTTCTCTACGACGACGCTTTGTGTCAGGCGGCGACTTTTATATCTATATGGACCGTTGCCGACCATGTTGCCAGGCTTTGACCAGTCTGTGTAGGGATCTGTCATCTTGCCATACTCCTCGATGCAGCGAGGATTCACTGGATACCACGTCGTATGCTTGGTCAGTTCTGGCAAGAAAGGAATGGGGCTCCGGAGCGTGATTTCGAGAGTCAGTTCATCGAGCGCCTTAGCTCCCACGAGATCGAAGTCTGTGATTTTACCTTTATTAAAATCTTCAGCTCCTTTGATGTAAAAGAGCATAGACGCGTAATCCGCTGCAAAGGCTGGGCTTAGCATGCGCTCATAAGAGTAGACAAAGTGTTGTGCGATCACTGGATCACCATTTGACCACATCGCCTTTGGACGCAGGTGAAAGGTCCAGACTGTAAAGTCTTCATTAGATTCCCAGTGAGTAGCTGCACCCGGGAGAGACTCGCCGTCATTCGTTGGGTGATCGAGGCAAAGGCCTTCGAAGAGGGCTCGCATGATATTTCCCTCGCTGACCCACGTGCTTCGTTGTGGATCCATTGTCGTTGGCTCAGTTTTATTTCCGAGGAGTAAAATGCCTTGGCGAGTGGCTTTATCAACTGCCGTCTCGCTATCGCATGCTGTGATGGAAAACACGGCGAGAAGGGGAAGAATGAGGCGTAAATGTGTCACGTCCGGAGACGCTAGTGCTCCTAAACAGAAATGAAAAGCGCAGGCTTTGACAAAATGACGCTATGAAGTGGCTTTTCCACACTCTCACGCAGGCGTTTTTCTAAAAGATATGAAGAGATCGTTGCTGCCATGGAAAAAGCGTGCATTGCCGTCACCCAATATCTGATACTCTCCCGAAATCATGAGCGATAAACCAGCAGCTGAAGACAGAGAGTCCGCCGAGGATTTTGTGCGCCTGTTGACGAAGAATGAGCGCCGTGTCCGTGCATTCATCTATGGCCTCGTGCCGAATCCTGAGAGCGTGGACGAGATCATGCAAGAGGTCAGCGTGGTGCTGTGGAAAAAATTCGATCAATATGAAAAAGGCACAGAATTTCTACGCTGGGCCTATGTCGTAGCACGTTACGAAGTTCTCATGTTTCGCCGTAAGAAAGCGCGAGATCGACATGTTTTTGACGAGAATTTATTAGAAATACTAGCCAATGAGTATGTCGAAGTAGAAGAGGAACTGAGCCGAGAAAGGCGCGCTCTCGATACCTGCATGGCTGAGTTAGGTGAGACTGAGCGGAAGCTCCTGCTCACAGCCTACGCTCAAGGCCAGAAAATTAATCAACTTGCTGAAGACCGCGGCACGACGCCAATGAGTCTTTATAAAAAGCTTAATCGACTTCGGAAAAAGCTTCTGGGCTGTATCGAAGGAAAGATGAAAGCGACTGCCTCTGCCTAATAATGGACGAGAATTCATCGATCGCAAAAGCTCAGCCCATACTGCTCGATCTTATCGAGCGGCATTGTAATGGGGAGCTCGATGATGCTGGCTATCGTAAATTAGAAGCGATTTTGCACGTGAACGCTCAGGCGCGTAAAGTCTACCGCCGTTACATGAACTTGCATGCAGCTCTTCATGAAAAGGCAGATCAACTCGATGGCGATCTCCTCGGAGGTGCTGAAGAGCCTGAGGCGGTCGCTTCTCAGAATGGTCGCTGGGTAGTAGGTCTCATTGCTGCATTTGTAGTAGGTGCTATAGCTAGCTACTTCGTAGTTGGTCGTCCTGATGTGGAGAACCCGAATTCAACTGGCATTACTAGTGTTTCTCAGGAGGAGGCTCGTTCTGGGGTGGCTACGATAGGGCGGCAGATTAATGCAGTGTGGGAAGGGGAAAATGGAGACTTTGAACAAGGAGGAGCCATAGGGCTCGGTCGTTTCACTCTTAAGTCTGGTGTGGCACAGGTCGATCTATACTCAGG
>CALFDI010000127.1 GCA_937952875.1 uncultured Verrucomicrobiales bacterium | reverse complement strand
TGAGTAGCGGGCTATTATCGATACTCCTAGAATTCACGTAATGACCTGTTTCTAACAATCGCTTGCCGATGTCTACCATGTGCATCTCTGCAGCGAGAGCGAGCAGTGGGGGATTCTTCTGCGAGCTGTCGGAATGTGTGTCGAGGAGCCGATGAGCGAGATGGGACTGCCCGTGCCGGATAGCCAGTGAGAGGGGAGAGCCTGAATCAGAAGATGTGTCGTCTGGAATTCCTGCAGTTATCAGCTGGGCGGCATTCTCAGTATGGCCTGTCGACAGTGCGTGGGCGAAGGAGTCTTGAGAGAGAGAGATGCCTTTATCTTGAAGATATCTCTGAGCGCGATCTTCGGCTGTCTCACATGCGATGAGACAGAGCACGAGTGATAGAAGTAGATACCGCATGACACACCATTTTATGGGCTGATTCGAATGGTTATACTGTTTTTTTAAAAAAACGCAAACATGAGGACAGGTCCACTGATTGACAGGTGAAGAGAATATCATTTAGGATGGTTCCTGATGCTTCAAACACCTTCACATATGCGCGAGGGCAAACTGCGCACATTTCACACAACGTGTTGGGTATTAGGCGTGTTGGCATTTTTAGAATTACTGGGTGTGGGTGTGGCACTTGCGATGCGCTTGGATAGGCAGGCTGAGCCCCAGATTCTGGAAAAAATTGTTACGATACAGGCACCGTCTGTATCGCCGCCTCAGGTGGAGGCTGATGTGGCACCGCAAAAAGGCCCACGCAGTGTAGAAGAAATTCTCGAGACGGTGAAGATGCCGAGCCTTCCGCCTCTCAATACTGATCCGATCGTGCAGACGAAGCCGAAGAAGCCAGTGCCCTTCTTCGAGGGGGCGCATATGCAGCTGCCTAGCATTCGCGATCCAAAGGTCGAGCGCTTAGTCAATGAAGGACGTGATCTCCTCATCGGGCAGGATGTGATGCGTGCCTTACTGAAGCTAGAAGAGGCAGTTAAGATGGGCCCGAAAGAGCCTCAAGCCCTGTATTTCTTAGGGCAGGCGTATGAGCAGATAGGCGAGTATTCTAAGGCTGGAGACTATTATGAAGATGTGACGGCGATGGGGACAGATGCGGGTGTGCTTTTCCCACGTGCTGCGCGGAAGCTGGCTGAGGGGATGGTGCCAGATGAAGATGTCATGGTGGGGCAGATGGGCATCGGTCTCGTCCAGAAGTTCGAAGATGGGCATGATGTGACTTTGACAATTCCCGTTGCCTCAGCGAGTTCGGCTAATATCGACCCGACAGCTGTTCAGTTATCCGTGAAAGTTTTTGTGAAAGATCACAAAGGCCAGGTGAGGCCGATCAATCAGTCAGACCGTGCTCAACTCGAGAATCGGTGGCTGAGGGATGTGCAGGACTGGAGCACTGGAGAAGAATCTCTACGAGTGACATATAGTCGCCCAGATCGTGTGGATGAGTCTCAGTTCTATGGCTACGTCTTGACGCTGTCTTATGGGAATAAAGTCTTAGATATTAAGGCGAAACCGCGCCTTCTCTCGCGCAAGGTCCAAGAATTCATCGCAGAGGCGCAGGAGAATGCCTTCCCTGAGGGCCTACCAAACTTCGAAAATCTTCCTGGGTTCTTCGATGACTTTAATCCTGCAAATCCTCTCCTCCCCATCAAAGAATAATTTATGAACATTTCTCAGCAGCAACCAGCTCTATTAGAGTGTCTCGGTGATTATGAACTCACGAAGCTGTTGAGCGAAGGACAACTGACTCAGACGTATCGAGCCCAGCAGCAGTCCATTAACCGTCAGGTGCTACTCAACGTGCTAAAGCCTGCAGGCTATGCCGAAGATGAGCAACGTGAGGCCTTTCTCGCAGATATCAGGGCAAAGGCGGCGACCGATCTGCCAGAACTGGCTACGGTGTATGATGCCAGCTTTGAGAATGATACGATCTATTATACGCGAGAGGAATTAAAGGGTGAGACTTTAGAAGATCTCATCATGGAAGGGGATCGAGTCCTACAACCGATTGCGATTGCGAAAATTTTGCAAAAAATTTCAACGGTTGCTTTGAAGTTGCAGGATATGCAGACGGCGACGCTCCCTATGGGCTTATCAGATGTTCATTTACTGAGCCATGATGAGCCACGGTTATCGAATCAAGCCGTTGCAGGCCCAATGATCGAGGGGGCAGAGCTTCAGGATCGGCAGCTGCTCGGAGAGGCATTGGGGGACCTCATGATACTCGGCCTACCAGCTGCGACACGTATAGCGGCTCTGACAAATATGATGGCGGATCCCTACCAAGATCCTCCTCTCACGTGGAAGCATGTGAAAAAGCTGTCGACGGAAGTCATTCATCAGCTCGAAGATCAAGCCGCAACGGCTGAAATACCTGCTGCGGCAGTCTCTCAAAAGCCTCGGAAAAAGAAAAAAACGGAAGCTCCTCCGTCTGAATCTGATCCGGGTCGCACATCTATAGGACTGATGATTCCAGCACTTTGTGTCGCTCTTGTCGCTGGCGGGGCCTACGCGGTTTGGAATTATTATAACCAGCCTGAAGTTGTAGTCCCTGAGCGTTCGATTGTCATCTCTGCAGATGTTTTTTCCCCTGAGGATGAGAGAAATAGCCTCACTCCCGTTTTCGATATTGATCGTTATGAAGTCACACTTGGAGAATACGCGGAATTTCTCCAAGCCATCGCCTATTTACCGGCTACCGCAAAAACGGCGTTTGATCATCCGAAGCAGCCGACTGAGAAAAGCGATCACATTCCAGATAACTGGAGTGAAATACTCGCAGCCGCAGCTGGATCAGGCTCCTATAATGGACGTGACGTTAGCATGGAGCACCCTGTCACGGGCGTAGACTGGTGGGATGCCTATGCCTACAGCCGCTGGAAGAAGCGCACCTTGCCGACCATCGCTCAGTTCTATGCTGCTAGCAGTAAGGCACGCATCGGTGGAGAAGACTGGGGGCCTGCGAATGCTGGTGGTTCGGATCAAGACGTCCAGGGGCTCACGAGTAATGCCACAGAATGGCTACTTCCTGATGACACAGCGACTGATAAGAGCCCGATTTATTTTTCTGTAAGCCGCTTATCGACTGATAGTCAATCAGATAGCTCGGAAGATCCGGCTCTTTCGGAGCGCTCTTACACTGGTCCAGAGCGAGGATTTCGCACTGTGGGGGCGCCATCCTTGTTCTAGGAGACTAGATCCGCATTTGACGCCGCTATGCCAATAGCTTTCCTTTTCACTCATCTATCATGAACTTCTCTTCATTACCCGCTAGAGCTTTACTCGCTCTAATCGGCTTACTGGCACTCAGTGCTACTGCGCAGGCACAGCTCTCTGTTAAAGTCAGCACACCACGAACGAATTATTTGAAGGGTGAGAACGTCGTCGTTCGGCTTGAGCTCAAGAATAATTCAGGAGGTCCGCTTTCCTTTGGAGGAATTCCTGGCCGCAGTTGGCTTGAAGTCTTTATGAAGGACAGGAATGGGAATAACGTCGTTCCTCGTAAGCCTTCACGTTACAAAGGTGGACGTATTGGCGCAGGCCAGACGATCGCTCGGAATATCAGCTTATCTGATCTCTTCTCCATGAGAGAGGTCGGGAACTACAGCTTTAGCTTCAATGTGAGGCTCACTGAGCAAGAAAGAGGCGGCTACAGCTCTAATCGGAAATACATCAATATCTCTGAAGGTCGGGTGCTCTCCTCCAGTCGAGTGGGGAATCATAAAAAACCTGTTGAGCACAGAGTCATCGCATTTAGTGCTGATAGAGGCACTCTTCTGTTTTCTCAAGTGATGGATGTGAAGAGGTCTTACCCTATTAATACCAAGAACTTAGGAGAGGTGATGCTCTTCCAGAGCCCGAAAACTGCTATCGATAAACAGTTAAATAATCACATTCTCTACCTCGTCTCTCCGAAAATTTATAATTACGTGGTCATTGATCCGAAAGGATCAGCCATAAAGGTGGCACAGTATAAGAGTGCAGCGACTGATCCGCGCTTAGAAACATTCGGGGATGGATCTGTTGTCGTTGCCGGCGGCATTCCATACGATGCCAAAAAAGAACGCGAGAAAACGCTCACGATTCACA
>CALFDI010000126.1 GCA_937952875.1 uncultured Verrucomicrobiales bacterium | reverse complement strand
ACATGCGAACGACGAATACGTATCGCAAGAACAGCATGACATCTGTCGAGGAGATCAAGGCGCTGAATAAAAAAGGAAAGACAGGCACTGAGAAGCGAAGCTTTTCTTGGCCGAATCAGCTCGATGCTGTCTCCGCCATGTATTTCATCCGCAGCCAAACTCTCAATAAAGGTCAAAAGCTCATCTTCGTTCTTCACCCCTTTCACTCTCCTTACTTAACAGAGGTCACAGTGCTAGGCCGTGAAAAGCATATGGGCCAGAAGGCCATTAAGCTGGACATCAAGATGCGCAAAATCGGTAAAAAATACGTCTTGAAGCCATACAAGAAGATGAAAAAATCAACTCTTTGGATCAGTGACGATACAGATCGTATCCCGCTCGAGCTAAGGAGCAAAGTCTACATCGGAGATGTCAGAATGACTCTCAAGAGTAAGAAAGCTCTCTAACCTCTCCGCAAAAAAAGCCGCTCCCTCACTGGGAACGGCTTTTTTAAAAATGAGTTTTTCAACTGGCGCTTACTCGCTGTCTGCGATGTGACGCTCTGCTTCGAGAGCAGCTGCACAGCCCTGGCCTGCAGCAGTAATTGCCTGACGGTAAACGTGGTCTGCGACGTCTCCAGCAGCGAAGAGTCCTGGAGTCTTCGTCTTTGTGCCATCAGTCTGCAGGATGTAGCCATTCTCATCGAGATCGACTAAATCGCCCACAAATGAACTATTCGGCACATGGCCGATCGCGACGAAGACACACTTCACATCGAGCTGACGATCTTCACCGCCATTTGTGCTCTCAAGAGTGATGCTTTCCATCTCTCCACTCGCATCTGGATTGTAACTCTTCACAGAGGCATTCCAGACAGGCTCGATCTTATCATTTGCGAGCGCGCGGTCTGCCATGATCTTGGAGGCGCGAAGCTCATCGCGACGATGGACTAAGTAGACCTTGCTTGCGAAACGAGTCAGGAAGCCCGCCTCTTCACAGGCAGAATCACCACCACCGATCACGGCGACTGGGACGTCACGGTAGAAGGCGCCGTCACATGTAGCACATGATGTGAGGCCGTGGCCGACGAGTTCTTTTTCATTTGGTAGACCCAGCCAACGCGCTGCTGCGCCTGTTGCGATGATCACTGTTTTCGACTCATGTGTGCCACCTGTGGTGTTCACGATGAATGTGCCGTCTTCTTTTTTCTCAATTGATTCAACAGTCGCATACTCAGTGCGGGCACCGAATTTCTCTGCCTGCTTCTGCATATTCATCATAAGATCTGGTCCCATGATCCCTTCTGGCCAGCCCGGAAAGTTCTCTACCTCTGTTGTGGTAGTGAGCTGTCCACCCGGTTGAGTGCCACTGAGAATGAGAGTGCTGAGGTTCGCACGGCCTGTGTAAATCGCAGAAGTGTATCCTGCGCAGCCTGTTCCTATGATAATAACGTCTTCCATATTGGTAAATCTGTGAGGCGAAACGGTGTGCCATATTCCAAGATTCTCAAGCGCGAAAAAATCATTTCTAACACCGCATCTATTAATTCAGTAGAAATGAAACGTTGAGACTTCTATCGATACGAGTCATTCTCTCCGCACAACGTCTCTTCCCATGTCTGAACTCACTTTCCATCCCATCGAAGATATCGTCGCAGACATAGCGGCGGGTAAGCTCGTAATCGTAGCGGATGATCCGCAACGCGAGAACGAAGCAGATCTCGTCTGTGCTGCATCCACCATTACACCGGAAGCTGTCAACTTCATGGCCGTTCATGCACGTGGACTCATCTGCACACCTATCACTAGCGCTCAGGCAGAAAGACTACAACTCCCTCAAATGGCTGCGCAAAACCGCGAGAGCCATAAAACCGCCTTCACCGTCTCTGTCGATGCCGCCTCTGGTATCACCACGGGGATCTCTGCAGCCGATCGTGCTCGCACCATTCAGCTACTTGCTAGTGAAAAGACTCAGCCGGAAGACCTTGTTCAGCCAGGCCACGTCTTCCCGCTCGTATCTAAAGAAGGTGGCACCCTCAGACGGGCTGGTCACACTGAGACCGCTATCGATTTAGCAGTCATGGCCGGATTACCGCCAGCAGGTGTGATTTGTGAAATCATGAACGAAGACGGCACGATGGCACGTGTCGGCCAGTTGGGAGACTATCAAGAAAAGCATCAGCTCAAGGCCTGCACCATCGCTCAACTCATCGAGTATCGACGCAAATCTGAGAAACACGTTGAGCGTGAACAGAGCATTAAGATGCCGACGGACTACGGTCCTTTCGACTGCCACTTATACAAAATCGACACGGACGGCTCAGACCACCTCGCCCTCACGCGCGGCGAGATACATCCCGATAAACCTGTGCTCGTCCGCGTGCACAGCGAATGCCTCACCGGCGATGTCTTTGGCTCATCTCGCTGTGACTGCGGCGGTCAGCTCGACACAGCCATGCGCCAAATCGCCGCTGAAGGCGGATGCCTCCTCTACCTTCGCCAAGAAGGACGCGGCATCGGGCTCGCAGCTAAGATCCATGCCTATAAGCTACAAGAGCAAGGGTTCGACACGATCGAAGCGAACGAAAAGCTCGGCTACGGTGCTGACCTGCGCGACTACGGTATGGGTGCTCAGATCTTATATGATCTAGGTATCAGAAAGATCCGTCTCCTTACAAATAACCCGAAAAAAATCATCGGCTTGGAAGGATACGGATTAGAGATCGTCGAGCAAGTTCCGCTCTCGCTGCCGTCGAATGAGCATAACGAAAAATACCTCGCGACGAAAAAAGACCGCATGGGTCACACCCTTTAGACCATCTTCAGAAAGGCTTGATCTCCGAAATGACACGCAAGAATAAAGCTAGGATCTGCATCTACCTGCCCTTGCTCGTTTTACTCCTCTGCATATCGCCGCGTCTCATCGCGGTCTACGGACCATTCACGCCTCCCGATTTTGAGAAACGGCAGCAAGCGCTGGATGACATCTCGAAGTTAAGTCCAGAATTACAGGCTCTGTATCAGGAAAGTCCCAGCTTTTCCCCACTCCCCGTGCCTGAAAAAGGAGACTGGCTAGAAGGTGGAGCTGCCGGACGAGCTGATCGCTACGGCCAGACTGTGCCACAATTCGTCAACTCATGGAGCCGTCACGCCGTTACGGCAGATAGACGCATCATTTACATTCAGCTCTGGGATAAAGAACTCGCCAAGCACACCTCACTCATCGATCACATTCAGACCTTCACAGAGGCATTCTTTCAACTCCCCGTCGTCGTTCTGTATCCGGAAAAGAAGTCCACTCTAGACATCACAAGTCGAACGACTGAGGGACATCGACAACTCCTCACCGGCGACATCATGAACGCTCTCATGCAGACACTCCCGCAAGATGCGTATTGTGCCATAGCTCTTACTCGGACAGATCTGTATCCTAAGGATAGCTGGGCATTTGTCTTCGGAGAGGCTCGCCCGGCGGATAGAGTCGGCGTCTTTAGCCTCGCCCGCTATGGGCAGATGCGCTCTGATCCGAAGTATAAAAATAGTCCGCTGAAACCTCTCTTTCTGCAACGGACCATGAAAGTGATCTCACACGAAGCAGGTCATCTTTTCAGCCTAAATCACTGTATCTACTACCACTGTGATATGAATGGATCTGGAGGGCTTGAAGAGGCAGATAAAGCCCCTTTGCATCTGTGTCCTGTCTGCCTCAGAAAGCTCCATCTCGCGATCGGTTTCGATCCGATCAAACGCTACGAAGACCTCTTGGCCTTTTATAAATCCTGTGGATTAAAAGACGAAGCAGACTGGGTAACAGAGAGATTAAGTCATCTTCGCAGCCAGTGATTTTTTCCTCCGCTGCTTTACTCAGGTTATAATATCTCTTACGCCATGACCGTGATTCGGATTTCCACATTTCTCCTTATGCTCTGCATAGGAGTCCTACGGGCTCAGCAAGCTGACAGCACGCAGGTTTCCGTCTTAGGATATCACGAGCTGAGCGATGGCGATAAGAATACCGAAATGCGGATTATCACCTCGAAGTTCCGGAAGCAGATGGAGGCGATCAAGGCACTCGGCCTCAGCGTCATCAGCATGGAGGACTTCATCGCTTGGAAGAAGGGCCAAAAGACCATCCCTGAACGCAGCATCGTGATCACCTTCGATGACGGTTGGAAGTCCGTGTATACAGAGGCCTTTCCCGTTCTTCGAGAACTCGGCTACCCCTTTCATCTCTTTCTTTACAAAAGCTACGTCGACGGCGGTGGTCGTGCACTCACCACCCAGATGATCAAGGAAATGATGAACCATGGAGGCTCCATCGGATGTCATTCATACACCCACCCACTCCCCTCCATGGTGAAGGGGAATTTAGAAAAAGGGCCTGAGCATTTTCAAGCATACCTCAAAACTGAGATGCTGCGTTCTAAGGAATTTCTGGAAAAGCACTTTGAGACAAAGATTAACACCTACGCATTCCCTGGAGGCTTCCACACGCCAGAGATGTTGGCTTTCGCTGAAGAAGCCGGTTATGAAGCGATGTTTACCGTAAACTTCGGAAAAGTGCGGATCGCAGATGCTAGTGAGACGTTGAATCGCTACATCATTTTAGGGACTCATGATACTTACTTCACCCAAGCTACTAACTTCGTAGGAGCCACGAATGCAAACTCAGTTCGTGGAGCTGCCATCCCAGTGCTGCCTTTTCCCGTCAGCCCTCTCCCAGGTTCGACTGTGGAAAGACGTCTCCCGGTCATCTCCGCTGACTTATCTACCCTCGAAGGCATTGATATGGAGTCCCTTAAACTCTTCGTCGGAGGATTTGGTGAAGTGGATGCAGTGATCGATCCCGAAACGAAACTCCTCTCATGGCAAGTGACTCGCCCGCTACGCCTCCCCACCTGTGATGTGACACTCAGATATCGGCTGTTAGGAAATACGAGCTATGAAACACCTGCGAAGTGGACATTTCTCATCGATCTCGAGGCCGCCTACATTCCTGCGAGAGTAACGGCTGAGTGACAGACGACTGTCACTTTCTCATGAAGTCGACGACTCACGCAGATTAAGGATTCCATTTCCCGCTCAGATCTGCATCGTCCCGGCAACAGCGATATTTCCTCATCTACTATGCTTTTTAACGCCCTTTCAGACAAGCTCGACAAGACCTTCCGTAACCTCCGTGGTGTCGGTAAGATTTCTGATAAAAACATCGCTGATGCACTAAAGGAAATCCGTCTTGCTCTTCTCGAGGCAGACGTCGAATTCACTGTCGCTAAAGAATTTATCGCGAACATCAAAGAGCGCGCAAACGGCGTCGATGTTCTCAAGTCTGTGAAACCGGGCGAGCAGATCGTAAAGATCTTCCAAGACGAGCTCACAGCACTTCTCGGGAGTGAGAACGCTCCTCTCAATCTCGATGCTCCAGGTCACATCTTAGTCTGCGGCCTCAACGGTGCAGGTAAAACGACAACATCCGCAAAGCTCGCTCTTCGTCTGAAAAAGCAAGGCCACCAGCCGCTTCTCGTCGCATGTGATCTCTATCGTCCTGCAGCGATCGATCAGCTCAGAACGCTGGCAGGACAGGTTGACGTGCCCATTTTTACTCCAGAAGCGGGTGAGAAAGACGTCGTCAAAGCGGCAAAACAAGCTGTTGCCTGGGCGCGCGAGCAGACTGGTAACGTCATCATTTTCGACACAGCTGGGCGCCAAGAGATCGATAACGACCTCATCAAGGAGCTGAAGAAGTTAAACGACTTTGTTAAACCTCAGGAAACTCTCCTAGTTGCGGACGCCGGCACTGGTCAGCAGTCCGTCTCTGTGGCGAAACACTTCGACGAAGCCGTAGGCATCACAGGCATCGTCCTCACAAAGCTAGACGGTGACGCCCGTGGTGGTGCGGCCCTTTCCATGCGAGCAGCGACTGGCTGCCCGATCAAATACATCGGTGAGGGAGAAAAGATGGATCAACTCGCGGAGTTCCACCCAGAACGCATGGCCGACCGCATCCTCGGTATGGGCGATGTGGTCTCTCTCGTGGAGCATGCGGCTGACAAGATCGATGAGAAAGACGCCATGCGCTCGATCAAGCGTCTCTCTTCAGGTCAATTCGACTTCAATGACTTCCTCGATCAGATGAAGATGCTGAAAAAGCTCGGCCCGCTCGAGGGACTACTCGGCCTCATTCCTGGTATGGGTAAGTTGAAAAAACAAATCCCAGCCGGCGCACTCGACCCGAAAAAGTTCTCACGCCAAGAGGCCATTGTCTTATCAATGACTCCTATCGAACGCGCCCGTCCTTTGCTGATCAAGGGCTCACGCCGAAGACGTATCGCTGCAGGTTCTGGTGCAACGATCATCGAGGTGAACCAGCTGCTTAAGCAATTCAACCAGATGCAAAAGATGATGAAATCTAAAGGCAAGATGAGCCAGATGATGAAACAACTCGGAGCTGATGGAGATGAAGGCGGCGCCATGCCTCAAGGCATGCCCGATATGAAGGAGATGGAAAAAATGATGAAGCAAATGGGCGGAGGCAAGGGCGGCAAAGGCGGCGGCGGACTCCCAGACCTCGGCAATATGTTCGGTGGTAAAGGACCATTTGGATAAATGCCAAAACGTAGTCCTCGCTACTGAGCGCTACGTTTTAATAAAGTCCTTCCAGACTTCATCGAGGACCTCGCTTTCATCGACACCGAAGAGAGGCTTCCAGCGCGGACGTTTCGGCTCATTTATCGGAAACATGTTCGCCTCACGAGGCAGTTTATTCGCCTTGCGAGTGTTGCATTTGATACAGCTGGTCACGATGTTTTCCCAGCTCGTCTTACCTCCTTTGTCCTTCGGCAGAACGTGGTCGAGATTGAGATCCTTCTCCGGAAAACGCTTCGCACAGTATTGGCAGGTGTGACTGTCTCTGTGAAAAACGGTCTGCCGAGAGAACTTAACCTCGCGCACAGGAAGTGCATCGTAGAGATCTAGCACAACGATGTCTGGAACAGAGAACTCGAGCGATACGGTATGGATCCGTTCATCTCCTTTCCTATCAGCAGAATACTCCACCCAGGATGAGAAATCGTGCACCATGTATTTCCCCTCTCCTTCCGTTTGCACGACCTTGGCATGCCCGAGGCAGAGTAAAGTAATCGCTCGTTTTGCTGTTGTCGCGTGGAGGGGTTGCCACAGCCTGTTGAGAACGAGAACTGGTCGAGATAATGCCCCTTTTATAGAATTTTCCAAAGCAATCTCACATAGACGAAAATCCGCTGGATTGACAACTCGGAAAGAACATTATTCCTCGCACATTTCCGGTTGCTCCTTTTTAAAAGCCACGCTTCACTCGCTGCAGCATGTATTTAACAGGATTTGCCGATGAAGCGGCCCGCGATTTAGACACTCAGATCAAAGCGACAAAAGAACTCGGGTGGACCCGAATCTCTGCCCGTGGAGTCAATGGAGCAAATATTCATGAACTCTCAGACGCAGACTTTCACGCAGTGGCCGATCAGCTAGACGAAGCTGGCATCACGATTCCAGAATTTGGATCACTCATCGGTAACTGGGCTAAAAGCATCACCACTGACTGGGACCTGACTGTGGCTGAGATCGAGCGCGCTATCCCCCGCATGCAGCGTCTGAATACGAAGCTCATTCGCATCATGTCCTACGCGCAAGAGCCATGGGGACAGGATCAACACGAAGAAGAGAGATTCAAGCGTCTCCGCGAGATTGTCGCTCGATTCGAAGATGCTGGACTGAGTGCTCTTCACGAGAATTGCATGAACTGGGGTGGCTTCTCAGCAGAGCACACACTCCGACTTATCGATGAAGTCCCTGGACTGCAGCTCATCTTTGATACGGCGAATCCTGTCTTTCAGCTCGACCGCTCAAAAGCTGAGCCTTTCCCATGGCAAGACCCGATGGAATTCTTCACCCAAGTCAAAGAGCACATCGCACACGTCCACATTAAGGACTGCACGAATCCTCCTGCAGGAGAGACTGAGCCTGAGAAATACACACTCCCAGGTGAAGGCCAGGGAAAAGTGCGTGAGATCCTCACCGCTCTCAAAGATATGGGCTATCAGGGTGGCCTCGCCATCGAGCCACACGTGGCAACCGTCTTCCATGCGACTGATGGAGAAGAGCCAAATTGGCAGCAGTGCTATGACTCCTACGTCGAATACGGTCATGCGACAAATGCGCTGGTCAAGGAGCTGGGAATCACTGTCTCATAATGAAGCACGTCTACTCCGCTGCCGACTTCCCTCTGACAGAAGATCTCTCTACTGGCCCCTGCCGCTTAGCCGTGATCGGCCATCCGGTAAAGCACTCGGCCTCGCCCCAGATGCATCAGCCTGCGCTCACAGCGGCAGGTCTGAATATCTCTTATGTGCGAGTAGACAGCGAGCCAGGAAATGTCGCTCAAGATCTCGATCAGCTCAGAGACGCTGGCTTTCTCGGGGTGAACTGCACGGTTCCCCATAAGTTCGAAGCTCTCGACTATTGTGATGAACTCACAGATGACGCTCGGCTTCTCGGAGCGGTGAATACGATTCACTTCACACCTGATAAAGCCATCGGCCACAATACTGACGGCCCTGGCTTTATCAATGCGATCGCGGATTCTTTCGGAAAAAAGCTAGGTGACCTCCGCGTCTTCATCGCAGGAGCCGGAGGTGGTGCCGGGAAAGCCATCGCGACTCAATGCGCGCGTGAAGGCTCACCACGCATCGTCCTTGTCAACCGATCGGTCGATAAGCTTCACGCTCTTCAGGCAGACATCGAGCGCCTCCATCCGAACCGTGCAGACATCACATGTTTAGCTCTAGATTCGACGGAACTCGTCACAGCAGCTCGCGACTGTGATCTCATCATCAATACGACGTCTCTCGGGTTAAAGGAGAGCGACCCTTCTCCGCTCCCCGCCGAGGTATTTCATGCTGACCACTGCGTCTATGACTCTATTTATTCTCCTCCGCGCACTCAACTTCTCAAAGATGCTGAAGCGGCTGGAGCACGGATCGATAATGGCTTCAGTCTTCTCCTTCACCAAGGAGCCCTTTCTTTTCAAATGTGGACGGGAATATCGCCTGATCTCAGCGTCATGCGGCGTGGACTCAATGATGATTAAAAAAAATCATACATCGACGCTTTGCCAAACTGCCGATCAGTGGCTTAGTTAAGCTGTTATGTTTAAAAAACTTTTCCTCATCTCAGCTATCACCTTTAGCTCTCTTCAAGTCGTAAGCGCTCACTGCCAGATCCCGTGCGGAATATTCGATGATGCTAATGTCGTTTCCGATCTGCATACTCATTACGTCACGATCGAGAAGTCTGCGAAAAAGATCGCTGCAGGTGATCTCTCCGCGCACGACACTTCGCGCTGGATCATGAACAAAGAGAACCACTGTGATGACATCATTAAGACAGTCACAGACTACTTCCTCGCGCAGAGACTGAAGCTCGCAGAAATGGAGTCAGACAAAGAGGCCTACATGGCCAAGCTCGTCCTCTGCCATAAAACAATCGTTGCTGCGATGAAGTGCAAACAAACAACTGATGCTGCAGCGATGAAGACCTTGCACGACCTAGTCGATGCATTCGGCCCAGCTTTCACGCCTGAAATGAAGAAGTAACTCGAGCGACAAATCATTTTTTATAAAGCTCAGACCTCCTCGTGAGATCTGGGCTTTTTTTCTCAACAATCACTTCACTACAAATGTATGAATAAATCACTAAAAAGTTTACAACTTGGGGGAAGTGTGGTTCTATGTGGGTATGCACTACGCAGATCCGCCGATTGAAGACTTCTTTATTCCAAAAGACCAAGATGTTGAGACACACACTGGCCTCGTCAAAGAACCTGCCATCGCGCCGACTCCACTGATAGAGCGCATCCGTAATGGCTTGTCTTTGAAAGACTTTGAAGCCCTCAGAAAGCTCTTAGACATTCCCGAAGAACTCCTCGGAAAGTTCCTCGGCATGTCAAATGCCACACTCCACAGACGTAAAAAAAGCATGCAGTTCTCTCCTGCTGAGAGTGAGCGTCTCGTTAGGTTTATGCGTCTATTTGGTCTGACGCTTAACGTTTTTGAAACAAAAGAAGCCGCTCGTAGCTGGCTCAAAGCTGAGAACCCAGGCACAAACCATGAAAGCCCTCTCAGCTACTCAGACACAGAGTTCGGCGCACGTGAAGTCGAGAATCTCTTAGGCCGTCTTGACCATGGAGTCTTTTAAGCGTGGTCCTCATCTGGACCTCCCCTATGCGAAAAGCTGGACTGCTGGAAAAGATGAAGTCCGCGCCTTCCGCATCGTCGCTCATAAACATGTCGATACAGCCATGTCGGGCGAAGGAGCACGCCTCTTCGGTGGGCGTTGGAATTCACCTGGAAAGGCCATGGTCTACTTGGCTGGAAGCCGCGCGCTCGCAGCTCTAGAACTCCTCGTGCATCTCCCTACACCCGAGACGCGACGCATCCCAC
>CALFDI010000125.1 GCA_937952875.1 uncultured Verrucomicrobiales bacterium | reverse complement strand
GGTCCTGCAGTCCTCGCTGATGGATCAATTAATCCATTCGCGAAAGGTCTCTTGATTGAAAATGCAACGCTCGGTCTCATCAGAATCACAGAAGGCACATCGACCCAGTATGCGATCGATGCTTCTGGTGATGTCAGCGTTGTTGGTCTCCCAGATATCACATTGAGCGGAATTGTTAGAGTGCGGGTCAATAGCTCCACACAGGCTATCAATGAGACGATTGCAATCCCTGGGACAAGCCAGAGCGTCAATGTCATCTTCGACTCTAGCCAAGTCTCAAATCCTGCAGGTGATGCATTCGTCTCTATTCAAGGTCTAGGAATTACGATTGGCATTGGTGATAACGAAATCACATCAGATATCTCTGTCGAACTCAGTCTCCGTGATATTAATGGCACACCATTTGATACCTCGGATGATCGCCGTGAGACTCGTCTCATTCTCTCAAATGCCTCGCTGAAGATCAGTAATGCTGGCACAGACTATGTTGCTCTAACAGATGGCTTCGGTGATCTCCTCATTACTGACGTGGGTCTCGTAGGAGCACTTGGTGGCACATTCGATGTGACGGTCCCTGGTGTGAGCCTCGCTGGAAGTCTCAATATTTTCGTTAATACGACTGGCGAAGCATTTACTGAAGAGTTCGTAGTCGCTGCAGATGGGACAACGGTCAGCGGTGTTCAGGCTGGTAACTTCTTCCAACTCTCTGGAGTGAATCTCGATATTGAGATCGCTGGTCAGGCGCTCTCAGGTAATGTCTTCCTTGGAAATGAGATACTAGCAGATGGCTCTACAATCACACGCCTTGGCCTGTCTGATATTTCTGCGACCTTTGGCGATGGCACAGCAACGTTCTTAGAACTCACAAATGGAGGTGGCACACTTCTGGTCACTCCTGATGGCGTAGCAGGTCAGTTCACAGTGGGTATCATAACGTCTCCTTCATTGGCCTTTAGCCTGAATGTCGATGAACTCGAAGTCGCTGTTAATACGATAAATGCCGCAGTGCTAGAAACGATCGAACTCGCAGGTGAGTCACTCGTCATCGATCTACCAGCTGGACCATACTTCCGTGTCTCCGCGATCGGTGCAGAAATCGTGATCGCTGATCAGCGACTTGCGGCTGATGTCTCCTTCCAGCAGTCTACTTTAAATGGAGTCACAGAGACTCGAGTCGTCATTACTCGTGCGGCTCTGAATATCGGCCCAGCAAATGATCCATTCCTCTCTCTGACAAATGGTTCAGGCATCTTCTTGCTGAAGAGCTTTGTAGACACAGATGGTGCACTCGCTAGCGGCTTAGTCGGCACGATCACTGGCTCAGTGGCACTCAATGTCCCAGGCCTTGACTTTAATGGAGCTCTTAGCCTGCAGATTAATCAGACTCCAGCTGCTGTGAATGAGATCTTCACACTTGGTGGTCAGACTATTGCGATCTCTCTACCAGCAGGGCCATTCTTTAAAGTCGCTGCCTCAGATGCTGAACTCACCGTTGCAGGTCAGACGATCTCTGGAGACTTCGCATTTACTCAGACTGCAGAACTCACCAGCATTGAGATCAGTGACGCCTCACTCACTCTTGGCGATGGCATTATTGACATCTCCATCACCAGCGGTCAGATCGACCTCTTCGCTGATGGGGTCAGTGCATCGTTCTTAGCGGGAATCAGCCTGAACGTTGCTGGCATCGATCTCTCTGCATCAGAGTTGATGCTCGACATTAATACTCGCGTATCGGTCGCAGGAGAATTCGTCCGCGTCTCAGCCCCAGATGTGACGCTCTCCATCCCGGGTCTTGATATCACTGGAGGCATCACCTTCCAGCAGGTTACAGTTGGCGGTGTTAATGTGGTCAATGTTGACTTGATCGATCTTGCCACACAGATCGGTGACGGTCCTGTGCCTTTCGTCGATATTTCGGGAGCATCAGCTAGCCTCATCCTTATCCCAGACGGCATAGCTGGGGAAATAGTAGTAGATGGTAGCCCATTCCAGATCCCAGGACTTGGTATCTCAGTCGATCAAGTGACTGTTCAGATTAATACGCTGCCATTCGCTATTACTCCGGAACTCAGTGCCTTTGGTCCGAGTGCTGGATTTGATCTTCCAGTTGGTCCATTCGTCCGCGTTGAGGCACTGAATGCGACTCTCGCTCCAGCTGGACTCCAGGTCGACGGAACGGATGTCTCACTCAGTGGTGATTTCCTTTTCCAGCAGGTCGGCACTGGCTTCGATAGAGTCACCAGCTTAGCTGCATCTAACGTGCAGGCGAGCATCCAGTTCAATGGTCAAGGTGCTAACTTCATCGATGGAGAAGGTGCATTCGTTATTACTAACGGAGGCTTCGCAGGTCTTCTCACAGGGCGTGCAGACGCAGCTCTCGGACCAATCGAGGTCGGTGGGAATCTTGCGCTTCGTGTGAATAATACTGGTGGTGCCGTCGATCAGACAATCGCACTTGGTGGAACTGATCTTCCGATTGTCTTCGCAGCAAATGAAGGAATGGTCTTCGATGTCTCCATTTCAGATCTCACACTTACTATTGGAGATTTCGTAACGATCTCTGGAAATATCGCATTCTCAGATAGCTTCATCACAGTCAATGGAGCAGACGTTGCCGCTCAGACATTTGCTGGAACTGATCTTGAGATTTTCCTCGGTCAGGGACCACTCCGCATCGGTGATGAAGTCTTTAATCCACTTGCGAAAGGAGCACTTCTCACAGAGGCCCGTATTGGACTGATTCAGATTCCAGGCGCAACCGAGAATGATCCTTCTACATTTGCACTCGTTGCGACTGGGATAGTCGAGCTGGTCGGCGTAGATGGAGTGACGATCTCAGCTGAGGCCAGCGTTCGTGTGAATACCACAGGGCTCGCTATTACTGAAGTTCTCACAATTGCTGGTAGCACAGGACCTGGAGTTGCCGTGACATTTGCAGATGGAGCTGAGGTAAAGCAGTTCGAGGCGATCAATGCCGAACTCACTATCTTAGATCAGACAATCACAGGAAACTTCTCCTTTAGCCAAGCCGCGACAGAAGGCCCTGACGGCATCCTTTCAACTGCAGACGATGGATCAACTCTCACGATCGCTGCGACAAATGTTAGTATCGCTCTGGGGAGCGCGACTGCTGGTGTGGAAATCGTCAATGCATCAGGTGCTCTTATCGTCACAGAGGCAGGCATCGCTGGAACGATTAGCGGAGGAGTCGATGTGAATGTGCCGGGTGTCATCTTCGGCGGGATCAATACTCCAGAGGCTACATTTGAAGTCTCAGTCAATACGACTCCAGCAGCTGTGGCGGAGAGCTTTACAGTGGGCGGCACGCAGGTGGATCTCGATCTTCCAGCAGGTCAGTTCTTCCGCATTGAGGCAGTAGCTCAGCTCATAGTAGCTGGACAGAGTATCCAAGGACGCTTCGCCATCGAGTCCACCACGAATCAGGCTACGGGAGCGTCTCTACTCACGATCCGTGCGACGGAAGTTGAATTTGCACTGAGATCAGATGGTGCAGAGATTGTCTCACTTACGAATGGCTCTGGTGCATTGGTTATTTCAGATGCAGGCCTTGCCGGTGAGATCAATGGCACCGTCGCGATCAATGCAGGGGCAGACATTTCATTCGTCGGCGACTTCTCACTCCTGATCAATAATACGAATGCAGTCGTCAATCAGGACTTCACGATCGCAGGGCAGGCATACAGCTTGAACCTCCCATTTGGTCCGTATGTCCGTGTTGCTGCATCGAATGTTCTCATCGATATTGCAGGTCAGACCTTCTCAGGAGATGTGGCATTTGAGCAAGTTCAGTCACTCGGTGCCGATGGTGTTCCAGGTGGCACAGGGATCGACTTTGATTCTCAGATTGTCCGTGTCGGCTTTAATAATGTTTCGGTAAATCTCGCTGATGGCCTACTGACTCTCGATAATGGAACAGGTCTATTCGTTGTTACTAGTGCAGGCTTAGCTGGTCGTATCTCTGGAGACGTCGCTCTTGGTGTCGAAGGTGTCACTCTTGAAGGCGCTCTAGCGTTCGAGGTGAATACGACGGGAGCAGACGTAGATGAAACACTGCGTGTCGGCTCAGCGACGCTCAACCTTCAGATTGATGCAGGTCAGGTATTCCGGATCGCTGGTGCAGGTGTGACGCTCGTCGTAGCTGATCTACGCCTGAATGCGAATTTTGAAATCATCCAGACGACACTGGCATCGGGCGAGTCAGCACTCAGCGTCGCCGTAACAGATCTTAGCTTCGGCTTAGGTGGCACAGAAACAGAGCCGCTGATCGGAGTAACAGTCGCGTCTGCACAGTTCCTCTTCTTGCCAGATGGTATCGCCGCTCTCGTAACTGGAATCACTCCTACGCTTAATGTAGACGGAGTCATTCTCGAGGGCACAGTCGACTTCGAGTTAAATACGACTGCAACGAATCAATTGAACGTGGCTGCGAATACGGTTCGCCTTAATGTCACAGGCGCGGATATTTCTGTCCTCGGCCAGACCATCACTGGAAACTTCAGCTTCGAGCAGGTGACGAACCCTGTTGAAAATACGTCTATCATCAGAGTTGCCGTTACGAATGCGACGATCTCACTCGGCACCACTGATGCAGGCCTTCGCCTCACCGAAGGGCGCGGATTGTTCTTAATTACATCATTTGGTTTCGCTGCTGAGATTTCAGCCCGTGTTGAGATTCTGCCTTCAGATGCTCTCCGTGTAGAAGGGGAACTCACTCTGCAGATCAATACGACTGGAAATGCAATTGATGAAACATTCCGTGTGGGGGCAGCGACACGGACTCTCGAACTCCCAGCCGGCCCGTATTTCCGCCTCTCTGGTAACGGTATAGTCTTAGCAGTCGCCGGGCAGCGCATCAGCGGCAACTTTGTCTTTGAAAGCATCGTGTTAGATCGCGGCACGCTTCCTGAAGATGCATCTGATGACACCACAGCGATCCGCATCGCCATCACGGATGCCTCACTTGGCTTGGGTGACGGAGATCGTGAATTCATCTCTCTGACA
>CALFDI010000124.1 GCA_937952875.1 uncultured Verrucomicrobiales bacterium | reverse complement strand
AGGCCAGAAGCTTGGGGAAAAGGAAAAGAAATTAGCCAGACTCCGCGCGATGAGCCGCCGGATGGCAGCAGCTGCTGGTCAGCCAAATATGCAGCAAGCTGGTCGACAGGGCCAAGGACAAGGTGATCGCAATCAAGAGATGGAAATGGGCCAGATGCTGCAGGAGCTCGATCAAAATGCAGAAATGGCTCAGGAGCAACTGGAGAAGCTGTTAGGGCGACAGGATGCTAAAGATGAAGAGCTAGAGAAGATGTTAGCTGAAGTGGATGGCGATCTAGATAAACTAGCTGATCGCCTCAAAAAGATGAATGCTCGCCGGAAAATGAAAGACCGCCTAGGTAAGCTTCGAAGAGGGTTAGGGAAGGCTCAATCATTTGCCATGGGACGCTCGCAACAGCTGGGCTTAGGCAAAGAAAAAGGGGCAGGCCAAGGTGGTAAGAAGCCAGGCAAGGGCACGGATGAAAGTCGTAGAGACCAGAGGGATGAATTCCTAGACAATGGAAACACAGATCGCCTCACGGGACAAAAAGGAGTAGGCCCTGCTCTTACGACGATAGAAGATGCGCCTGACGGAACAGGTGTCTCAGGCCGCCGAGCTGATGCTAACTCAGAGCGCTCATTCCAACGTCAATTCGAGTCCTTCGTCCGTCGAGATGATGTGTCTGAAGAGATGAAAACAGGCGTGCGTGAGTATTTCGAGCGCATCCATCAAGTCGACGATCTTCCTGGTGCGGATACTTCTGAATAACCGTATTTTTAAACAGCAACACGAAAAATTAAATCACCTATGTCTAAAGTAGCAGAATCGAGTCAACAGTTTGCAGAGACTTTCACACGAATTAAAAGTGAAGTTTCTAAGTTTATCGTCGGGCAGGA
Organism: uncultured Verrucomicrobiales bacterium; assembly: GCA_937952875.1. Lineage (GTDB taxonomy): Bacteria > Verrucomicrobiota > Verrucomicrobiia > Verrucomicrobiales > Akkermansiaceae > CALFDI01. The sequence continues at coordinate 2,902 of CALFDI010000124.1, read as the reverse complement.
CGAAGTCATAGATAATGTGCTAATCGCTATCTGCTGTGGCGGACACGTCCTGCTAGAAGGTGTTCCTGGTCTTGGTAAGACGGCTTTGGTCAATACATTCTCAGAGGCTCTAAGTTTGAAGTTTCAGCGCATTCAATTCACCCCAGACTTACTTCCTAGTGATGTAGTAGGAACGCAGATACTGGTGGAGAAAGATGGACGGAGGCAGCTAGAATTCCAGGAAGGACCTGTTTTTTGTAATATCCTATTAGCTGATGAGATTAATAGAGCCACGCCAAAGACTCAATCAGCACTCCTAGAGACGATGCAGGAAAAGCGTGTGACGGTGGCGAACCAGACTCATCCCATTGGGCTGCCATTTTTTGTATTAGCGACGCAGAACCCGATCGAAAATGACGGAACATACCCTCTGCCGGAGGCGCAGTTAGACCGCTTCTTTTTCAAGCTAAATGTCGATCTTCCCAGTCACGATGAGTTTAGCGAAATCCTTAATCGCACGAGTGGTGTCACCCAGCCTCAGATATCTGCTGTGGCGAGTGGAGAAGATATTCTCGCGATGGGGAAGACCTTGAGAGATATCCCGATCGATAAAGATGTCCAAGACTTCCTCGTGCGCTGCGTGCGGAATACTCATCCATCTAATAGTGATGCTCCTAATGACGTCGTCCAGTATGTGCGGAATGGTGCGTCTCCACGTGCTGCTCAGGCGATCCTTGCCGCATCGCGCGTGCGTGCTCTGTTAGATGGCCGCTTTCACGTTGCTAAGGAAGATGTGAAGGCGTCAGCTATTCCGGCGATGAGGCACCGTCTTATTATGTCCTTCGAAGGAGAGGCTGAGGGGATTAATCCAGACGATCTCGTTCAGGCGGCTATTACTTCTGCATAAAGGGAAATGTCCGATCACTCGTTGACAGATCCAGCCTTTATCAAACGGCTGGAAAGCCTCTATTTGCTCGCCAGACGTGTCCTAGGAGGGACCTTGCAGGCTGATAGAAAAAGCTCGAAGAAAGGCGCGGGCATTACGTTTGCTGATTATGCTGAATATACGTTTGGCGACGACTATCGAGCGATTGATTGGCGCGTCTTCGCTAAATTTGATCAACTCGTTATCAAGCTCTTCGAACTGGAGGAAGATGCGACTGTTTATCTACTACTGGACGGTAGTAGATCAATGGAGACGAAATATTTGCAGGCTAAGAAATTATTGGCGGCTCTCGGTTATATCGGGCTGAACTGTCTCGATCGAGTCGCAGTCTACTCCTTAGCGGATAAGTTAGAACCATTGCTAGAGCCTTCACGTGGGCGTGCGAAGGTTCTGCCATTCTTGCGCTCTTTAGAAGAAGCGCAGACCTTTGGTGAAGATACGGACTTTTCGTCCTGCGCACGGACCTTTCAGGCGCGCCATCAGAAGAAAGGGATGGTGATGGTCGTTTCAGATTTTCTTTTTCCTGGTGGATTCGATGAAGGGCTAAAATTCCTCCAATGGCACGGTCACGATGTTTTCTGCCTACAGGTTCATGATGAGTCAGATCTTAGCTGTGATTGGAAAGGCGATGTGCAGATCGAGTGTGTGGAGACAGGGCGGAGTGAAAATATTACTGTGACGCCCAAGGAAGCGGAGGCATATGCCAAGGCTATGGAAGAGTGGAATGAGTCTCTTAGGAAAGAATGCGCTAAACGTGGAATCGGCCTAGGTGTGACAGATAATAAAACTCCCTTCGATGAAGTGATTCAAGGGATACTGCGAAGAGGAGGGCTTGCAGGATGAATTTTCTGTCTCCAGCGTGGTTATGGACATTGGCCACTTTGTTGCCTCTTGCGGCAGTGTATTTTCTTAAAGTGCGTCCGCGCAAGAAGCCGACTAACGCGTTTTTTCTCTGGGAGAAAATTTTGGCACAAAAGCAAAGTTCGGCATTATTCCGTCGATTGCGTGATGTGGTATCTCTAGTATTAATGTTGCTCGCAGCTGGGGCGATCGCTTTTGCTCTAGGGCGTCCACAGTTGCAACAGGCAGACCAGAGAGACCTTCTCGTTGTGCTCGATACATCTGTCTCGATGAAGGCGGGGAGTCCTAGTCGTTTTTCTCAAGCTAAGGATGAGGCGCGCGATATTGTCCGTGCGATGAATGGTTCACGCCGTGTGGCATTGGCATCACTAGGCAGAGAACTCCGTTTCGAAACCCATCTATCAGATAGCCCGAAAGATTTGTTAGATTCGATTGATTCAATTCAGGCTAGCGATAGTGGTCTGAGTCATGATGCTCTGGCCTCTTTAGGAGGGTTTATGAGTGAGGACTCATCGAATAGAGTGATATTCGTGACGGACGCATCGGGTGATTTTTCCTCTCTTCCTTCCGCTATAGAAGTCGTAGTAGTAGGTGAAGAAGAGGGGAACTTGGGCATTACTGCTGCAGATATGCAGTGGCTACCTGGACGGCCTAATACAGCAGCTGTTTTTCTGACGATTGGGTCGTCTTTCGAAAAAGATCAAACGGTAGAGTTCGAAGTTAAGAATAGCCATACGGGAATGATCGGAAAATTAGCGGAGATCACAGTGCCTCCTGGTGCCGGAAAGGCGCGTGTGTATGAGATAGAAGATGTTGAACCTGGACCATGGCAGATTCGTTTACTTTCCGAAGATGCGCTTGAAATTGATAATGTAGTAGATTTGGGACTGAATCCGTCTCGGCCTATTCCAGTGCAGGTCGATGCTGATGATCCGTTCTTCTTTCAGCGTTGTATCGAGTCCTTTTCCTTAGGTGGAGGGAAGCTCCGACCTGGTGGGGGAAAGAATGCTCTCGTTGTCTCTGTCGGGACTGTTCCTAAGGAGAGAGATGCGATTGTCTTTGCTCCGAATGGAGCCAGTGAGTTTTGGAAATCTATCGGAGATGAAGTCATCGTGG
>CALFDI010000123.1 GCA_937952875.1 uncultured Verrucomicrobiales bacterium | reverse complement strand
GCCGACTCATATTATGCAGCCGGAAGAGCGTAATAAGGCTGCGAAAATCACGGATTATTTCATCGATCTCGGCATGTCGAAAAAGGAGGTCGAAAAGGTCGTCAACATCGGTGATCCGATCACACGTGATCGCGAACTCATCGAGATGGGAAACTGCGTAAACTGTAAATCTCTCGACAACCGTGTGTCGGTCTTCGTTTTAATCGAGACTCTCAAGAAACTGAAGAAGAGCCGTAAAAAGCCAGCTTATGATTTCTATGCCGCCTTTACCGTTCAGGAGGAAGTCGGACTGCGAGGGGCTCAGGTCGCTGCGCAAGCGGTGAATCCTGACTTCGGCTTCGGGCTGGATACGACCATCGCCTACGATGTGCCTGGATCTCGTCCGGAAGAGCGCACGACGAGTCTCGGCGAAGGCACAGGAATCAAGATCATGGATAGCTCTGTGATCTGTGACTACCGCATGATCGCCTACATGAAGGAGCAGGCGAAGAAGAATAAGATCAAGTGGCAGCCGGAGATCTTGTCTGCTGGTGGCACTGACACAGCGAGTCTGCAGCGCATGGTGCCAGGCGGCTCTATCGCGGGTGCTGTCTCTATCCCGACGCGTCACATCCATCAGGTCGTCGAGATGGCAGATAAGAGCGATATCCAGGCATCGATCGATCTGCTCGCAGCATGTGTGTGCAGTCTCGATTCCTACGACTGGAAGTTTTAGTAGTTCATGATGGTATTTGCCGCTGTTGGTCAGGACTTTGCGTATGCATTTCTGAGTATCCTCTTTGAGGGGGCTCCGTTTATCTTGCTCGGCACGCTCATCAGCGGCTTTATCGATGTCTATCTCCCATCAGGCACGCTCGAGAAGTGGCTGCCGAAGAAGACGCTGCCAGCTGTTCTAACAGCTGGGCTTCTCGGGATCATTCTTCCTGTGTGTGAGTGTGCGGTGGTTCCAGTGATCCGCCGATTAGTGAAAAAGGGCTTACCTTTTTCCTCTGCTCTCACCTACATGCTGGCGGCGCCGATTGTGAACCCCATCACGGCGCTTAGCACGTATAAGGCATTTTCAGGCCAGAACGAGACGCTCGTCACTGCCCTGAGAATGCTGATGGGATACGGTGTGGCAGTATTTGCGGGACTCTTGCTCGCTCGCTTCGCAGCACGATCTGTTCTGAAGGCGAGCGTGGCGGACTCTGTCGAGGCACATGAAAGCTCCTGCTGTGGAGGGCACCATCACGATCATGACCACGATCACCATCATCACGATGATAGCTGCGGACATGACCACTCGCACGATAAGGTCAGCTCCGAGGGGAAGCTGGTCTTGGCCATGCGCTCTGCGCTGAAAGACTTCGCAGATGTGGCGGTCTACTTCGTTATTGGTATTTCACTTGCTGCTTGGTTCAACGTGTCTGAGACGATGAACTTTAGCTTTATCGATCAGGCGGCGAATAGCACGATCGGTGGGCCAGTGGTGCTGATGCTGATGGCCTTTATCATTAGTCTCTGCAGCACGTCTGATGCCTTTATCGCGGCCACATTAGATAAGTTCACTTATGGTGCGAAGCTAGCGTTTATGGTCTATGGGCCGATGATGGATGTGAAGCTGATCTTTCTCTACAGCACAGTGCTGCGGAAAAAGGCTATCTTCTTTCTCGCGGTCGGCCTTTTCCTCGTGATCGGAGCCCTGTCTGCCTTTTGGGTGCCGTGGTTTTTCGAAACCTTTAACGAAGGGGTAGGGCGATGAGTCTTTTGCTGCAGCGTTATGCCTTTTCTCTGGCAGCGATTACTTGGGGTGTCGTATCAGTCTATTTCTACGCGAGTGGGCGTATCACAGAGTATATCTCTGATAATTTTCAGCTGTATTGCCTGATTGGTGGTCTTGCTCTTATCGTATTAGGATTATTCACTCTCCTGACGGCGAAGGATGAGGCCTCAGACTGTGGTCATGATCACGGTGATGAGGGCTGCGGTCATAATCATGAGGAGTCTGATCTTCACCCGATCGTTGCACTTGCTGTGATGGTCGTGCCTTTACTGGTCTGTTCATTTATCACACCGGATAAATACAGCCTGAACGCTCTCGCTCGGAAAGGGCTCAATGACGCTCCTCCTCCGATGCGGTCTTTCTTCAGTGGGCCGCTGCCTCCCTACACGATGGAGTATCTGGAAAAGACGAAGACTCAAACGAAAGACGGCTTTTTCCGTATGCCGCTTATGGAGGTCTACTTCGGTGGATCAGATGAGAAAATGCGTGAGGTCCTAGACGGTTTACCGGTGGCCTTAGAGGGACGAGTCGTCCCGGCGACTGTGAGGAATCCGAATGGCACGCGGCTTAAACTCTATCGCCTCTTTATGACGTGCTGCGCTGCAGATAGTCGCCCGATTCCTGCTGTGTTAGAGTTTGGCAAGGAGGCTCCAACCTTCGGCTCAGATGAATGGTATAATGTGACAGGGACGCTCCGCTATCTGCCTGAAGGTGGTGCGATGATGCCTGTTGTCGAGGTGAAGAGCTTTGAAAAAGGAGTCGCCCCAGCTGGGACGAAACTCCAACGTGGAAGTTTTTAAACGATGAAAGGAGTGCGAGAGCTCATTGAAAGGCAAAGGGCACAGGCTGATGCTCAGGGTTTCGATGTGGAGGAGCTTCTCATACGAGGAGCGGGGCCGATCTATGGATTTAGAAAAGAAGCAGCAGATAAGCCTACGGTGTATGTCTCATCTGGGGTTCATGGTGATGAGCCAGCTGGACCTCTCGCAATCGCTGAACTACTAGAAGAGGGATTTTTCGATATGCGGGCGAGTTGGCTTCTCTGTCCGGTGCTGAATCCCGATGGACTCCTTGCTGGGACACGTGAAACGGCAAGCGGCGTGGACCTAAATCGCGATTACTACCAGTGTGAGACGCAGGAGGCGATGGCTCATGCGATGTGGCTGAAGGTGCAGGAGACTCCAGATCTCTTTCTTTCGCTACACGAGGATTGGGAGAGCACGGGGATCTATATGTATGAGATCAATACGGCAGGCTCTCCGTCTCTAGCGAAAGAGATGTTATCAGCTGCGTCGCCTTTCTTCTCGATAGAACCTGCTCTCGTCATTGATGATCACGAGGTGACAGAGCCAGGGTGGATCTACCACTCATCGGAACCAGATATCCCAGAAGGCTGGCCGGAGGCGATATTTGTCGCGAATAGTGGTTGTCCGATCTCCTATACGATCGAGACACCGAGCACGGGAGATCTTAGAAAACGCATCGACTGCCACAAGGCGATGGTGCGCTGTGCCGTTGACGGTTTCCTGAGAGATCGTTCGGCTAGATCTTAAAGTTCGGGCACTGTTCGAGGAACGTGCGTGGGTTCTCGAAGATGACTTTATCGACCGTTTGTGCAGAGTGATCACGTTTCTTCATCTCGAGCGCACATTTAATCACAGCGAGTGGATCTGAGACTCCCCAGTCGCAGGCAGAATTCATCCAGATATTCTCCATACCGAATGTTTCTAAAATATCGATGGCACGTGCGGGTGAGCATTTAGACTCCGGATAGAGAGTCATTCCTGCCCAGTAGCCATTATCTAACACATGGCCAGCTGTGTGCTCCTCCACGTGATCTATGATGACTCGATTTCGATCAACGCCGGCGTTATTGAGTGCATCTACGATAAGTTTAGTGCCTTTGAGCTTATCTTCTAGGTGAGGCGTGTGGATGAGGATCGCTTGATCATACTTTTTAGCGATCTCTACGTGCTCTTCGAAGATTTGAAGTTCGTTTTTTGTGTTCTTATTGAGACCGATCTCACCGATTCCGAGAACATTCGGCTTATCGATGAACTCTGGGATCAGTGACATGACCTCGCGGGCGAAGACTGGGTCCTCGGCCTCTTTCGGATTAATACAGAGCCAGCAGAAGTGTGGGATGCCGAACTTGGCTGCCCGTGCGGGCTCTGTGATGGTGAGCTGACGGTAGTAATCGTAAAATCCCTGAGCGGATGCTCTGTCATATCCAGCCCAGAAGGCAGGCTCGCAGAGAGCTTCGCAGCCAGCCATTGCGATGGCCTGGTAGTCAGCAGTCGTCCGGCTGACCATGTTGGCGTGTGGTTCGATGTAGCGCATGAAGAATGATTTTCTATAAAAATGGAGAGTAGTCTCTATTCAGGATTAGCCCCTGATGCGCCCTGAGTGCCAGCTGTCGGAATGGGCTCTTCAGAATGGTCGGAAAAGGCGAGGTGGACAGCCTGATTCCGTGTCTGCCCATCAGCGGGCGAGAGCATGGCGGAGATAGCTTTTATCAACGCAGGATGGCGGAAGTCAGCCTCTCCTTCGTGTCGGTCTACGCGATCAAGGTAAGCCGCTACATCCAGCAGCTTATAGCGCGTATCCATGAAGTAGAGGTCTTGGATGTCTTTCTTTGTCGGCATGGCGGCACTCTAAACGCAGTGACCGAACGACGCGAAGAAAGATTTTCGTTTCTTCTGACCGCCTCTGTGTCTAGTGAAGAGGCATGAACGAAGAGGAAAACAGCATCGAGCGCAATCTGGGCACGCAACCGTTAGATGCGATTTTAACGTCATGGGGCCTGACAAACCATGATGTGGTCGACATTTCTCCCGAACAGATCACTCACAAGCAGGTGCAAAAAGCCCGCACTGGGCGGCGTCTCACTCTGAAAATGATGATGAAGATGACTCGCACAGTGAATTATGCCGTCTGGGGGCGCCTGTCTGATGAAGAGCGAGAAGACTACGACGAGTATTTTCATAAACATCTCTTCAACTATGCGAAGGGCTATGACGCTGATGCGAAAGACATCAACGATGAAATCTTCCAAGACCTCTCCGAGCGTAAAGTGAGAAAAGACTTCATTAAAGAGCTGAATCCTGAAGATCCCTTTGCGGATATGAAAAGGCGGCGATAGGGTCACGCCCACGGGCTGAAGGAAAGTCCAAGTCCAGAGAAACACATTATGTTCGAGGTCAGAGAAAAGCCAGAAATGGTGGAGAAGGCTCTGCTCGTCGGGATCTATCAGGATCGTGACAAAGCAGACGAGGCGATAGCATTGCTCGATGAGCTAGAAGAACTCGTGACGACGCTCGGGGTTAATATCGGCGAGAAGATGCTCGTGAAGATTCGCGAGACAAATAAGCGCTTCATCTGTGGAACTGGGAAAGCCCAAGAAATCATAGACCTTGCGAAGGCGCACGAGTGTGATGTCATCGTCTTTGACAACATGCTGGCACCCATGCAGCAGCGGAACTACGAAGAACTTGGTAATGTCTGCGTGATCGATCGCGAAGAAGTCATCTTGGATATCTTTGCAAACCGAGCACAGACTCGTGAAGCTCAGCTACAAGTCGAACTCGCACGCATGCAGTATGCCCTACCTCGTATGGCTCGCATGTGGGGTCACCTCGATAGAGAAGGCGGATCTGCAGGAGCCTCTGGCGGAGGCGGCGGAGCCTCTCGTGGAATGGGGGAAAAGCAGATTGAAATAGATCGCCGCCTCGCACGCACACGCATCTCTCGTATGAAGCGTGAGCTAGAATCCGTCCGTGAGCAGCGGAAGACACAACGCAAAGCGCGCGAGAATCAAGCCGTCCCGCATGCTGCGATCGTCGGCTACACGAATGCGGGGAAATCCACTCTCCTCAATAAGCTCAGTGGAGCAGATGTCCTCTCGAAGGACATGCTCTTTGCTACCCTTGATACCACGACGCGCTCGATCGAGTTGCCAGATGGCCAGCCGCTTCTGCTGACAGACACAGTTGGATTTGTGAGGAATCTCCCGCACAGATTGGTCGAAGCATTCAAAGCCACACTCGAAGAGGCTGTCCTAGCAGACTTTCTCATCCATGTCTTAGATGCTGATGCTGAAGAAATAGAAGCCTTTCACACAACTACACTCGAAGTTCTCGAAGAACTCGGAGCAGGGGATAAGACCATCATTACCGTGCTGAATAAATGTGACCAGGTCACAGATCCGGCACGCTTTGCCATGCTAGAAGAGCGCTTTCCGGACAGCCTTTTTGTATCAGCATTCACAGGTGAGGGGCTGGATGTCTTGTTAGAAAAGTGCACCGCTCAGCTTGCGGATCGCGTCCTAAAACAGATCTACGCTATCCCGCAATCTCGTGGAGACCTGATGAATCTCTTGTATCAGGACGGTAAAGTCCTCGCCACAGATTACGAAGGAAATGACATTGTCGTCACTGCCATCGTCCCTAAATCCGTCGACGGGAAACTGAGTGCATTCCTCAAAGATAAGCCCGAGGAGATCCGAGAATCTTGGGAAAAAGACCTATAGATAGGATATATAGGAAATGCTGAGGTGTTAGTGGCTGTCCTTGTGATATGGAAAAACCGCCACTACACTCACTGCATGTTAAATAGGTGTGCACACGTCGTTATCGTAATCTTGAGTGCTCTCATGGGCATCTCAAGCGTGCTTCGTGCTGAGCTCGAGCCGAAAGAGCTTGAGTTAATGAGAACTCAAATTTTTCTCGATCAGAATCTCGTCGGCCCTGGTGTCATCGATGGTCGCTCTGGCTGGGTGACAAACCAGGCGATCGAAATCTGGAAGCGTCATCATCCTGAGCACGCAGAGGATGAGGCCTTTAAAGCGGCGGTCAAAAAATCTGTTCCCGAGGTCACGGCATTTGCGACTGTCCCAGAGGTAGTGCTGGATTTCCTCAATCCTAAGCTCCCGAAGAAACGAGAATTACAGGCCAAGGAAAAACAAATGAGCTATCTCTCCATATCTGAATTTATGGCAGAGAGATATCATACGACTCCGCAAACTCTTATTCGATTAAACTCCCGAAAAGCGATCAATGCTCTCAAAGTTCATGATGGAATCGTTGTCCCTGCAGTTAAGCCATTCTTAATCGAAGATGTAAAACATGTCGCCTTTAAGAAAGAAGAGGCTCTGAGCACTCGGCAAGCAGACATCGACACTGAGATAAAGCGAGTCACCATCTACGACTACATCGAAGACCCGGACGAGCCAGAGATTCTTGTCTATACTCTGATCGCCTCATTCCCGATCACTCCTGGGAAAGAGGAGTTTATCAGACGCGGAGAGTGGCAGATGAAGAATTGTGTCACCTGGCCGAACTGGCGCTATGACAAGCAACTACTAGAAACAGGAAAGCGTAGCAAAGAAGCACTCATCATCCCACCAGGGCCGAATAATCCTGTTGGAGTCCTTTGGGCAGGCCTGACTCGCTCAGGCATAGGTCTTCATGGCACCAGTAGTCCAGAGACCATCGGGCGCTCCAGAAGCGCTGGCTGCATCCGCCTAGCCAACTGGGATATCATTCGCATCCCCAGCCTCATCCGCCCTCCCGCAGCTGTGGTGATTAGATGATATTGAAATACTTCTATTTTAGTTGGATGAATCGA
>CALFDI010000122.1 GCA_937952875.1 uncultured Verrucomicrobiales bacterium | reverse complement strand
CTACTGGAATGGTCGTGAAACATGGGAAGAGATTTTTAGTCAGACCACTGAAAAGCTGAATGACGAAGGCCTCATGATTATAACATCTTACTTCGATCGTGAACATGCACTCGCTAAGAAGGCTCTTTCTGAACAAGGCTTAGAGCTCGTCAATGAAGTCCGAAATGACTTGAGTCGAAATACGGGAGATGTCGTGGAAAAAAGCGTCGACCGTTGGTTAGCCGTTTTTCGAAAGAAATCGTAACGATTCACTCAAAAGCGCCTTTTCAATTGATTAAACGGCATTTCTATAAAGCGATAGGACACGTGTGAAATGCCGTATGCTAAAAGCGTCGCAAAGAGTATACTAGAAAGATTTAGCATAAAGCTTCCTTCAGGGAAAAGATAGCCCATGAGGAATGTCGAGTAATTTGCGAAATTATGGTAGAGATACAGACCGTAGCTGATTTTTCCGGTGTATTGCAGAGTAGAATGGTTGAGCAGAGCGGCCATCGGCCCGTGAATACCACGAATAGCCAGACAGATGAGTCCTGCAGAGAAGAGCGCAAAGAGGCTCATGGTGATGTCATCCAGTAGGATAGAGTGATCTCTCGCGATATAGAGAATGAGACTTATCCAGATAATGAGATGGCACAGTGCTCGTTTAGGGAGTTTGTCTTTTCTCTGTAGCCAGGCGACCAATGCACCTGCGCCAAAAAAGTCTAACATAGCCCACGGGTAGAGGTGAGAAAAGTTCCCAGACTGTCCCCATTGTCTCCACGCTGTAGCGATAGCTATTGTTATTAGGATTGCCCCGATTCTATACTGCGCGGGGAGTAGGACGATTGCGATGCTCCAGGCGATGTAGTATTGAATCTCTATGCCTAAGGTCCAGAAGTGCGCCACGCCAGGGGGCCATTCCTGTAGATAGATCGTCAGGAAATTCGACCCATGCAGTAAATAAGCCCACCAATACTGAATGACTGGAGGTGAGAGGAGAATGGCTCCTATGAGAACTGCGAAAAAGTAGCCTGGTAGGATACGCAGTGAGCGTCGGACTATGAAGTGCTTCCAGATCTGCATCTTTGGCGTTGATTCTCTTTCATCGAGCTTTTTAAAGAGAATCAAACTAATCAGATAGCCACTCAGAACAAAGAAAAAGTAGACTCCATTCTCCCACGCGATGTCAAAATGCCATTGATAAGGCGCTAGGTGAAACCACATAACACCAAGAACTGCGAGGGCTCGGAAGCCATCGAGTTCTGTTATATGTCGGTGAGCTGTTGACACGGTGCGGAGAAAAGCACGGTTCGACATTTTCGACCATTCCTATTATCATCTTCTGCAGATGACTCTCACTGACCTCGGATGGACAGATATTCTGGCGAAGGAATTCGAACCACATGCAAAACGTGGTTGGATACCAGCACGTCTTATTCGCGATAATAAAATCACTTACGGAGCACTCTATGAAGACGACGAAGGTGATATCGATGAAGTAGAGGTCATACTCGGGGGGAAGGTCTATCATGACGCAGAGTCAGATGCTGAGCTGCCCGCTGTGGGTGACTGGGTGGCGATCGAGCTAGGTGACACAGATGAAGACACTGTCATTCGTGCGCGGATGCAGCGCCGGACATGTTTTTCACGAAAAGTCCCAGGGAAGAGCAGTGAAGAGCAAGTTATCGCGGCAAATGTAGATACTGTTGTCGTCGTGACTGATGCCGGTTCTGACTTTAATCTCCGCCGAATGGAGCGCTACTTCATGCTTATCGAGCGCAGCGGATCGAAGGCAGTGATACTCGTCAATAAATCTGACCTTTTTCCAGCTGAGCAAAATGAGGAGGTTGCATCCGCCATTCAGAAGCTCTCCGAATCAGCAGACGTCCATATCACGAGTGCTGCTAAGTGCGAAGGTCTAGATGTATTAAAAAAACATCTCAACCAGGGTGAAACAGTGACTGTCGTAGGATCGAGCGGTGTCGGTAAGTCGACCATGATTAATCAACTACTAGGGGATGATTATCAGTGGGTGAGTGAGGTGAATGAGACGACAGGGAAAGGTCGCCATACCACCACTGCGCGCGAACTCATAGTCTTAGAAGATGGGGGTATTCTAGTAGATAACCCTGGAATGCGTGAGATCCAGATGTGGACTAATGAGCAAACGCTACGCGACTCCTTCACAGATGTAGAGGCGATAGCAGCTGAGTGTAAGTTTCACGATTGTAAGCACAAAGGAGATAAAGGCTGTGCCATTCAGAAGGCTGTCGAAGAAGGTTCTCTCGATGCGATGCGCTATGAAAGCTATCTGAAATTAGATGAGGAGATAGCCCATTTACAGATGCGCCGAAAGAAGCGCCAGATGACACTCGAGCGTCGAGCTAAGCGTGATCATAGAATCAAAGCGCGTAACTTAAATGATCGTATCGATCACGATCGGGAACAACATCCAGAACGCGGATATTAATCGTATGAATCTCACTGTTAAGAATCTCTCAGAGGAACTCTATGCTAAGCTCGTGAATGAAGCTGAGCGAACAGGTAGAACATTGGACGAACAGCTCATTTTCGCGCTCGAGCAGAGTGTCGTAAAAAGAGATACCAAGCGTCTAGATGCGATGGCTCGGATTAAACAACGCAAGGATCGATTGAAAGAAAAGCTTTCTCCTCGTTCAGAAGGGCGAAGCTTGAAAGCAAGAATTTCAAGGGCTCAGAGTGATGAGTGAGAGCACCGAAACGATTTTTGTAGTCGTATAGTTACTGGTCGACGACTCGGAAAAAATATTTCGCGGCAGCGATATCTAATTCTTCGTTAGGGATGATGATCGTATTACTACCTGTGGAAAGGGTGCCAGTCGTGCTGTTTTCCCAACCGGATGGAGTTAGACCGAGATTGAACTGAGCGATGTAGGGTGACTCGAGTGATGAGTCGACGGTGAGAACGACTCGGCCAGAGGATGCGCGGAAAATGTCTGTAATGGTAATTTCAGGGAATTGCGGGGTAGGGGCATTATCGAATTCATAGGCCCCTATGTCTACAGTCGTTGGTCCGTCTTGGTTACCATCTTGGAAGCGGCTGAGTCCAGCGAGGTCCAGTGCGCCTATTGCTTGGCTATTATTGCCAATTTCGATGAGAGGTGATGTCGGACGTAGACGATAGTTTCCGAGTGTTGTCGGAGATTCCTCTGCTGGTCGTGGAGCTACGAATTGAGGATCGATGTCAGGGTCGATATTGCCTCCAGAGGAGGCTGTCTCTCCTGCGATTTGAGAATGAGAGAGCGAGATCACGGCCTGACCAAATGAAGGTTCTATCCTCGTAGTAGAAATAGTGTTAAAAATATCGATGAAAGATGAATTCACGTTGCTACCATTTTGATTATAGAGGGTGAAGAGATCGTTCGCTGCAATAGTGCAATTATGTATAGCGAGACGCACGACGCCCTGTCCTAAAAAAGGCCCTTCTCCACGGATGAGGTCCTCTCCTTTGTTTCCAGTAAATAACGAATTGGAGAGAGTCAGTCGGCCATTGTTTTTGCTCAGTATCATTGACATGGCACTGATTGGAGAAGTGGAAAAATTGCCTTTGAATTGACATCTATCAATAGAGGGAAAGTTAGCGTTAATGACTTCTATAACTTGTATTCTGCCAGTATCATTATCATCAAAGTTCGTATTACTTTCAAAGAGGCAATCAGTGATGGAGACTGATGAGTCAGAAAGAATGTTGACTTCGGAGATGTTATTATCAGTCGCTACTCTGAAGCAGGCTGTTCTGACGCCTGCATTGTTGCTGGCTTTATTTTGACTGAATTCACACTGCGAGATAGTGATCCTAGGGCTGCTAAAAATGGCTATGCCGGGTCTACTAGTTGCGTGATTATTTTTAAATGTTGATCGCAGAACAGTAAGGCCTGTGCCCTCTTGGTCGAAATCTCTAAGAGTCAGGGCTAAGCCTTGATTTCCGATGAATTCGCAGTCAGAAATAATGGTGCTTTTAAATCCAGGGGATGGCTGCCCGACTGCCAAGCCTAAAGAGGTAGCGCCAGAGAAAGTTAAGCCTGAAATGCGGCTACGAAAGGGGGAGATGCCAATATTCAAGATTTGGTTAGCATTTTCGCCGGTGATATTATCTGGGCTTTCGGTTACGGATTCATTGAGAGGGAGGTCATCTTGGTCGATGTCTCCGCTGAGTATTGTTCGGTGATTTTCAATGTCTCGCGTTCCTCCTCCTTCAGGAAATCCGCCAATCAGATTTTGCGAACTATTTTGTGCGATAGTAAAAATAGAATTTACTGGATTTGAAGTAGGTTGGAAAGTGTCAGGGTAATAAGCACCTTCTGCAATGAGTAGGCGACTGTGGAGGCCGCTAGACTGAAGAGCTTCTTTGAGGTCGGTGAAGGCATCGTTCCAGGAGGTTCCGTCGTTGTTTCCCTTGGCGGATAGATCAACGTGAATTGTCTCGAAGGTGCCGTATTCGAGATTATCAATTGCCCATTCATTGTCGCCATTGATGGCGTCTATAGAAATAGACTGAATACGGGCGAGATCGTTACGGTAGAATCCGATGAATTCAGCACTATCTCCATCAGCTTCCGTAGTGTCTGAAGTGTAGCGTTCTGTGCTATTATCAGTGAAGGTGAGGGTGTAATTATTTCCCCGTGTATCTATTTCTACCAAAGCGACGTAGTCAACAGGTGTGGTAGAAAAGTCCAAGATGAGAGCATTTCCTTCATTGTGTGCTGCGGAGAAATTACCGACAGGGTTTGAGCCACCTAGTAATGAGGAGTTCCCTGTAATCGTGACAGTGTTTGCTGATGTCGTGTCTGTGATCGTGAGATCTCCATCAAGAGACGTGTTGTGAATATTTTAGCCTTCTGTGTATCCTGTCTCGAAGTTTTCTTTAAAAACAGAATCTCCGATGAGCATGCCTTCCAGCCATGCCTCACGAGTGGCTGAGTTATCGGAGAATTCAGCGGACTCAGTAACGATAAGTTGAGAATAACTTATCTGAGTGCAAAAGAGATAGGTGAATAAAAACACATATGCACGTAACATAATTGGAGACTCTGAGAGAAGGCCTCCGGAAGCAAGAAGAGATTTCAGGTCTAACGACTCGTGAGTCGAGTGCTTATAGGTCTCTGAAAAACTCACGCGCCGCTTGAGTCGTGTGAGCATCTAGAGATGCAAGAGTCTCACGGCGAGCCTCGGCAATAGCCGCAGCGGTAAAGGCTGTGTAGGCTGGTTCATTGCGCTTCCCTCGATGCGGCATAGGGGCCAGGTAGGGAGAATCTGTCTCGACCATGAATGTGCCAGCGGGAAGCGCAGTCGCAACATCTAGCACATGGCCAGGCTTCTTAAAGGTGGCTATGCCTGTGAAGGAGACGAGTCCACCGAGTGCGATCACACGCTGTGCAGCCTCTAGGTCGAAGATGAAACAATGAAAAACAGCTCTCACTTGGTTACTGAATGTTTCGTAAATGGCGAGTGCGTCTTCAAATGAGTCTTGCCCAGATTTATCACGTGTATGAATCACGACGTTGAGCCCTGAATGTGCCGCTATTTCAAAATGCTGCTTCAAGAACTCTTTCTGTCGATCGCGATATGATTCATCTGACCACCCGCTCGGCGCAGGGTGAAAGTAATCTAACCCTGTTTCACCGATCGCGGCGACATGCGGATGATCGACGAGAGATTCCAGCTGTGGGCGGAAGTCATCGATCGTCTCATGCACATCGCACGGGTGAATGCCGATACAAGCTTTCACAGCCTCGAATCGCTCTGCAATAGCGACATTGACCGGAATATCGAGGAGATCTGTCGCTAAGGTCACCATCTGAGAGATGCCAGCAGACCTCGCATTTTCTATGATTTCTGTCAGCTCTCCTTCGGAGAATTTATGAGATCCTAGATGGCAGTGGGAATCGATCATGCAGGTATCTGAGGTGAATCATCGTCTCCTTGTAAATAGGATTTCTCTTTGTAGATGAGCGAGTAGGGGATGAAGAGAATCGCGGTGATGAACATCAGTTTTGTGAAGAACCAAAAGTAACTTGCACCTTCTAACTTCGAGCCTCCACCGATGCTGTGTTCGACTTTCACTGCCTCTGAAGTTTTATCCTCCTCGATCATTCCGAGTTTTAATTTCTCTTTGTAGAGCCAAGTGCTTTTGTCGTCTTCTTCTAGATTTTCGAGAATCAGATATGTGTTAAGATCATCTTTTGTTAAGAGCTTGCCATCTGGTCCAGCAGAAGCGATTCGTGCCTTTTTCGCGTGGATGAGAGTATAGTGTGCTCCGTTGAGATTCTCTATTTCTTCAGTATTTGGCAAAGTGTTTGTTGTGTTTGCTTGCTCAAGGATGGCTTCAGATTGAGTTTTATGAAGAGAGAGTTCTGTTTCGTAGGATGTCTTGTGTTTGTCAGTCAGCTCTATGCTTGGGATACGGATGACGTCATTGATCACTCCTGTAATCATATTTCCTACAAAAACTGAGAGTAGGTAAATAGACATGATGAATGACTTCATTTTAGGCATGGCCTGTGTGTAGGAGAACTCCAGGCAGACAATCGAAATCATGATCTCTGCTGTGGTGAAGATCAGATAAGCAAGAAGCTGCCATGCGACGGTGGGAGTCTCTCCGCGATCAATGGCTTCCTGTGCCATTGCTATAACGACAAAGGATAGAGCTGTGAGAAAGAGGCCAGCGCCAATTTTTCGCAAAGGTGTCAACTTGATAACCTTTCCCACTGCAGGGTAAATCACGTAGGTGAAGAGTGGGATCAGTATGAGGATGAGGAAGGGATTGAATGCTTGAATCTGCGAAGGCAGGACAGTGATGCCGAGCAGATTCAAATTCATATTCTCAGCCTGAAAGACGAGAGTCGTCGCAGTCTGATCAAAAAGGCACCAAAACATAGCAACGAAGAGATAAAGAGGAACGAGTTTAAGAATCGTTTTGATCCCTTCTGGGCTGAAAATCTCTTCAAAAAATGAACTTCCTTCTGCTGGAATGTGGACGAATTTATTCCTCCCCATGAAGAAAAACAGTGTGGCAATAGCCATGAGAGCACCTGGGATGCCGAAGGCAAGGTGAGGGCCATACCATTTCAGAATGAGAGGAATGGCTAGATTGGAAACGACAGCACCCGCATTGATAGAGAAGTAGAAGATGTTGAAAATCTTCGGGAGAAGGTGTTTATTATTTTTTCCAAATTGATCTCCTACATGTGCAGACACACAGGGCTTAATACCACCGGCTCCGAGAGCGATTAGGCCGAGTCCAGTAAGAAGCCATGCCTGGACAACTCCTCCGACTCCCATGAAGGCGAGGCTCAAATGTCCGAGACAGTAAACAACGGAGAGAATGATGATCGTCTTATACTTTCCCGCGAAGGAATCTGCTATCAATGCACCGAAGAGAGGAGTGAGATAAACGGTCCCTGTGAAGTATGAAACCCAAGAGGTCGCCTGGCTTTCACTTAAACTTTCGCCACCCATGACTCCCAAGTAGTTTGCGAGAAATATAGCGAGAGCAGCCTTCATTCCATAGAAGGAAAATCTCTCTGCAGCTTCATTTGCTATAATATACGGAATGCCGCTAGGCATTCCAGTGGTGTCTGAAGGTGTGGTCTTCGCCATGTGAGGAGTTTGAAGTTTTAATTGGGAGGTTCCAATAGAGAAAATGCGATTAATTCATAGTTGGAAGAGGCATGCCATTGGCAACCGCTGCCGCGTAGAGAGCTGTGGCTTTTTCAGTATTTCCGTGAGCCATTTCTAAGAAATAGTTAGTGATGACGGATGCTGAAGAATGAGGTGAAAGTTGTGTGTAGAGTTCAGCTTCAAGTTTCTTGAGTGTGCATTCGAGGGCTAAGCTTTTTAAAGTTTCCGCTTCATCTTCAGAGAGAAACGGTGCGCCCATGGCCCAGTCTAGAGAAGATGTGAAATTGGGATAACGCCGAATTTGTTTTAAGTTAATTTCACAAGCTAATTTTACAGCCTCATTTTTTTGAGCAATCTTTCCATACTTTGGATGATGGAGGATAAGGGCGATAAGATTTTCGCGACTCACAGCTCTGAGAGATGATGTGATGAATGTCTCGAGTTCTTGTGATTCTGCTTTGAGTTCTACAATAGCCTGTGCCATTAAGGCATCAGTGTAGAGATAGTGAGAATATGATGAAGGTTTTTTCTCAGATAGGATGCGGGCCTTAGTAACGGCGTCAGTAGTATCTACAGACATGCCGAATGTGAGTTTATTCAGTTTTACTGAGCTCAAAGCGGCAGCTGCTAGCTCAGGTGTATTTTGAATTTTAGCAGCATATTGAGAGGTAAGCGCAATGCTAGATTCGATTCCTTGTATCCTGTT
>CALFDI010000121.1 GCA_937952875.1 uncultured Verrucomicrobiales bacterium | reverse complement strand
ATCACGAGCCCGCAGGATACGGCTCAGAAAATTCGCCTGAGACACGATCTCACCCGCTGTCAGATGGCGGCGGAATCCCATCTGCCCCGTCGCACAAAAGACACAGCCCATCGCACAGCCGACCTGACTGCTGATACAGGCCGTATTCCGTCCTTTGAATCCCATAAGAACAGTCTCGACCTCTTTTTCATCATCGAACTTGAGTAGATACTTCCCCGTCCAGCCATCAGAGCTAGGCGTCTCCTTCACCATCTCGGGCCGCACTATATCCTGTTCAGCGATCCATTTCTTCACCGGAGAGGCGAGAGTTGGATGGCTCGATAAATCCTCGCACAGCTCGCGATGCATCGCACCGAAGAGAGGAGTCGCATGAACAGGATTCACCCCAGCCGCCTCCAAAGACTGCTGTAGACGCGAAAAACTCAGATCGTAAAGACTACTCACACCAAACGCTTGCCGCCGAAAAAACAGAAATGCAAGAGCAATCACGGATGCAGAACACTCAGGCTTATAGATCATCTGTTCTATTGTAATTGCTTCATCCGCTATTTCCGGACAAATATGCATTCATCATTATGAAAAAAACACTCGCTACATTCCTTGCTGCCTGCGCAGCACTCTCGTTCACCAGTTGTGGAGATAAAAGTAAGACTCAGTCTGCATCTGAAGCTGGCTCTGATAAGACGACATTTAAAGTCGCATGGAGTCCATACACAGGCTGGGAGCCTCTCTCATACATGGTGGATTCTGGAATCCTAAAAAAGCATGCGGATAAACACGGCGTGACGATCAGTGCGGATAAGCTCAATGATTACGTTGAGTCCATTAACCTCTATTCATCTGGCGAATATGATGCTGTGAGCATCACGAATATGGATGCTCTCGCCTTTCCAGCGGCCAGCGGAGTAGACTCTACATTTCTTCTCCCGACCGATTTCTCTAATGGAAATGATGCGATTGTCTCTAAATCAGCGGCGTCAGTCGCAGAACTTAAGGGCAAAGACATCAAACTCGTCGAACTATCCGTCAGTCACTACCTCCTAGCCCGCGCGCTACAGATGAACGGCCTTGCTGAGAAAGATGTCACTGTGACTAATTCATCAGACGCTCAGATAGGATCACTCTTCACCGCGAGCGACGACTCAACAGTCGTCACCTGGAACCCCATCGTAAACTCCATCAAAGATCAGCCAAATGCCAAAATGCTCTTTGATTCTTCAAAAATTCCTGGAGAGATCATTGATACCCTAATCGTAAAAACTCACTCTAGTGATGCATTTAAAAAAGCACTCTCTGGAGCATGGTATGAGACCATGGCAGCGATGGAGAAAGGCGATGCCAAAGCCATGGAAGTCATCGCTGACAGTGCTGGAGGCTCGCTTGAGCAATTCAAAGAACAGCTCGCCACGACAGAAATGTTCTACCAAACCTCAGCTGCAAAAACGTTCATCGAATCCGCCGACTTGAAGAAAACCATGGAATTCGTCCGCACCTTCGCCTTCGATAAAGGGCTCTACGGAGATGGCGCTACTGATAAAGAATACATCGGTATTGAGTTCCCAGACGGCACTGTCATGGGAGACAAAAACAATATTAAGCTACGTTTCACAACAGACTTCCTGAAGTAATCGTAGTCATCACGGAGAACGAAGATCTCCCTCATGGGGAAACATCGTTCTCCGTTTATTTATCTACTATCTAATCATTGATGAGTTCCCGCCCACAGCGCAGCTCCTACATTTGGGGGATTTTTGCACGCCCTGGCCGCCTGAAGTGGCTCCTAGCTGCTCTACCATTTCTCATCAGTATTTTCACATACACCTTCTTCTCTGCCAAGAGGCACGAAGCCAACCCCTCCGAAAAGCTCATGCCGAGCTGGAGTCAGATGGTAAAACGCACCACTGAACTGGCTACCGTTCCGAATAAGCGCACGGGCAAGTTAGTCTTCTGGGATGATACATGGAGCAGCGTGATTCGCATCGCGAAGGGAGTAGGGTTAGCGACTCTTGTCAGCGTCATGCTCGCTCTCTTCATCGGTGTCTTTCCAGCCGGGCACGCACTCGGGCAGAACTTCACGAATACGATTTCATTCATTCCACCCGTGGCCATTCTTCCCATCTTACTTGTCGCCATAGGTGTGGGCGAAGCGAGCAAGATAGGCCTCATCTTTATAGGAACATTCCCCCTCATGACGCGCGATCTCACACTCTATGTGAAAGGCCTCCCGCGTGAGCAGATTATCAAAACAATGACGCTCGGGGCGAGCCAGTGGCAACTCATCTGGAAAGTCATCTTTCCACAAATGATCCCTCGTATCATCGAGACAATCCGCCTCAGCATCGGAGCCGGCTGGATCTTTCTCATCGTCGCAGAAGGGATCTCCTCTAGTGAGGGTCTCGGATACCGCATCTTCCAGGCACGCCGTTACATGGCTATGGATACCATCATTCCATACGTGATCTGGATCACCCTTCTCGCCTTCATTGCAGATACGATACTGCGCCTCGTTATACACTTTTTCTATCCTTGGTATCGCGCCAATAAGTCCTGATGAATATCCTACATTTCCAAGACGTTGATAAAGCGTATCCGACACCTAACGGAGATGACTTTCTCGTGCTCGATAATATCGATCTCACGATCAAAAAAGGAGAGTTCTGCACACTCGTGGGCCCATCAGGATGTGGAAAATCGACTCTTTTAAAGCTCATCCTCGGTCAAGAGCAGGCGACTCAAGGAACTCTTACTATCCGGGACAATATCGCAGGAAATCCTGACTCTACCAGAGGCATAGTTTATCAACGTTACTCCTTATACCCTAACAAAACCGTCCTCGAAAATGTTCTAGCGGGACCGTTTTTCAAAATACCCTTCTGGAAAAAAGACGAACGAGCTGAGGTGAAAGCCTACGCTCTCGAACTTCTTGAGAAGGTAAAACTCGGGGAACACACTGCTAAATATCCACATGAACTCTCAGGTGGCATGCAGCAACGGGTCGCCATTATCCAAGCTCTGATCACAAAGCCGGAAATCCTCCTCATGGACGAACCCTTCGGGGCCCTAGACCCTGGCACCCGTGAATTCATGCAGACACTGCTACTAGAGCTATGGGAAGAATACAATCTAACTATTCTCTTCGTTACTCACGATCTGGAAGAGGCCTGTTATCTCGGCACTCGCCTGCTTGTCCTCTCACAGTATTATAGCGATGACCGTGGCGAGGACTTCCAAAGAGGCGCGAAATTTGTAGTCGATCAACAACTCCACCGTGGGGCATTATCGACTCACGTTAAAGAGAAGCCTGACTTCAACAAGCTCGTCGAAAGCATACGCGAACAAGGCTTTAATCCAAAATATCTCCAACACGTTAAAGAATTCGACCTTAACCATCCTGACTCTTGGAGCACACTCTCACTTGAGGAACACAACTCCTAACACACACATTATCATGAAAGCATCCACATTGTTCAGAAGGGCACTCTGCCTGATTCTTTGCGCGGCACCTGTGCTCCATGCACAGACAGTTCAGCAGAAGGCTCTCACAGAAGTCATCACGACCCCCACCGGACCAGCCAATACGTCAAAAACTTGGAAAGTTCCGATGATTGCCTGGGGTGGAGACCTGCAAGAAATCGAAGCAAATGGAGGACTCAAGACACAGACTGGTTCCTTATTTGCTCAAAAAGGCCTCGATATTGAACTCTTTCGTCAGGACGACTTCCGGAAACAAGTAAAGCTGTATAAGAAGGGAGACATTAACTTTCTACGCGGCACGATCGGCATGCTGAACTCAGCGACCGAGCTCCTCAATCAAGATCCAGCGACGCGTTTCGACCTCATCTACCTGCTCACACGCTCACAAGGCGGGGATGCACTCGTCTCAAAAAGCCACATCAAAACGGCATCAGATCTTAAAGGAGCCACCATCGCTGTCCAAGCGTATGGACCACATGTCGATTACCTTTCGACGATCTTACGAAGTGTCGGCTTGTCGACTCGCGATGTGAAAATCGTGTGGTGCCCTGATCTCTTTCAGATCGATGAGTCTTCGTATTCACCTGTGATGGCTCTCGCCAAGCCAGAGATCGATGCCGCCTTTGCCATTATTCCAGACGCCCTCGCAGCAACCACGAATGGCACCGTCGGAACAGGCGCTGAAGGCTCCATCAAAGGTGCAAAGATTCTGCTTTCTACGAAAACTGCATCTAACGTCATCTATGATGCCTTTGCCGTGCGTCGCACCTTCGCTGAGTCTAACAAGCCTGCTATCGAAGGCTTCGTAAATGCCATGCTACAAGCCAACGAAGCACTGGCTGCGAAAATGAAAAAGAACGATAAAGCAACACTCTCACGCGGTGCAAAAATCCTCCTCGATGATGCCTCCGCCACTGATGACATGGCTGGCATGTATGCAGATGCAGCGCATGCGACTTGGGCTGAGAATAAAGCCTTTCTCACAGGAACAACGGGCCGCACACTTCACGTCGTAAGTGATAAGGTCCAGGAGGACTTTGTCACCATGGGGCTCCTGAGCCGTAAGGTGAAGCTGAGCGCTGGCATCGTCGACTTTGATCGCGTGAAGCAAGGCCTTAAAAATACTAGTGAAACCTCAAAGGCTAAGTTCGACAAAGCAGGTGTCGCAAAAGTTCTCACAGAAAAACAACAGCAAGGCTCTCTCGGCGAAGGCGAACTCTATTCATTCGAGATTTACTTCCAACCGGGGCAGAACAGCTTTTCAGCGAGTCAATATCAGACAGAATTCGATAAAGCCATCGAGCTAATGACCATCTACGGAGGGGCTATTCTCACTGTCGAGGGGCACTCAGACCCACTTGGCTACCTTAAGAATAAATACAAAAAGAAGGCCTCCCCTCTCGTCTTACAAAAGCAAAAGCAAGCAGCTCTCAACTTAAGCTACAGTCGCGCAAATGCTGTAAAATCCAGTCTTATCGACTATGCCAAATCTAACAACTTCCTACTAGATGAATCACAATTCGGCCTAGTCGGCCATGGTGTGATTCACCCAGGATTCAAGCTCGATGGCAATGGTGACATCGATCAGACAAATGCGCCGAAAACTAAAGACGAATGGAATCGGATGCGTCGAGTAAAGTTCCGCCTGATTCAGGTCGAAGCAGAAGCCGACGTCTTTGAACCTCTCTCATTTTAATCTCTATACAACGCACAATTATGAAGGCCCCATTGTATCTCTTATCACTCGGAATATTCACCCTACTTAGTTCGTGTGATAGCTCACCCCCTGCAGAAACAGCGACCTCTCAGCTCGAGGAACTAACAAAGACTGAGTCCTCACAATCGAGTAGTCAGCCGACTTGGCCTCCTGCTAGCGATCAAGTGGATGCGAACCTTCTCAAGGAAAACTATCTCGTCATTCTCGATGATAGCGGCTCCATGAAAGGACAAAAGATTCATCAAGCGAAGCAGGCTCTCAAGTCTCTAGCAGAAACACTTCCTCAGGAGCATAACCTAGGACTCATTTTTCTAAACCGAAATGCCACCGTTCCTCTTACAGACAATGACCGCAAAGCCTTTAGCAAAACGGTAAAAGAAGCACATGCCGATGGATGGACTCCTCTTCGCGAAACATGTCTCAAAGCATACAAAATGATGACTGAAAAAGCGTCCACACAGAGAGGCTACGGCGCTTATCACATGATCATCGTGACTGATGGCGAATCGAGCGATGGCTCCGCCATGCCTCTTGTCAAAGCCATCGTAGAAAAGACAGCTATTCAAGTTCACGTCATCGGCTTTCATCTCGAGAATCATGAAATGAATCAACCACAATTCGTAGACTACCAGACTGCTGGTAATTCCGAAGAACTCGCTCGCGCCTTCAAAGCTGTTGCTGCTGAGACTGACGAATTTTCAGATCCAAAGGAATTCTCCCGCTAGAACATTCCTCTATGAAAATCAAAGCGACTATTGGATTTGTCCTCATGGCGGCTATCGCCATGGTGATCTACTCCATCGTGTTCAAAGAAAAACAACGTGAAGCAAAACAGCAAAATGAAGAAGAACTAGCAGCTCTCAAGATTTCTAATACTGATGCTTCACGCTTTAAGGGAGACATCCGCATCGGCCTAGATAACTACCTCGGCTACTACCCCATGCGCTCAAAGCGCATGCAGCGTGAAATGCTCAACCAAGGGTATCAGTTAAAATTCCATGATGATAAAGCAGACTACAAAACCCGTAGCTCCATGCTTGCAAATGGCGAATTAGACTTCGCCGTCTTCACAGTCGATTCTTATATTTTAAATACAGCTCCAGACTTCACAGGTCAGATCGTCATGGTCATCTCTGAGTCAAAGGGAGCAGACGCCATTATCTCTAAAAAAGAGATTAAAACCGTTAACGATCTCACTCATGTCACGGCGACTCTAGGCAGCCCCTCTCATCAGTTTATCAAAGCGAGTATTATTGATTTTGGACTCGATGAATTGAAGTCAAACATTCGCTCAGCAGACGGCTCGTCCGCTGCACTCGCCGATCTTATTTCCGGTCGCACAGATGCTGCTGTGCTCTGGGAGCCTGACATTTCCACTGCTCTGAAAGATGAGCGTTTTAAAACTCTGATCAGCACCCGTGACACCTCTCGGTTGATTGTAGACATCCTCGTCGCCAGTGATCAGGTGATTAATGAATCACCCGAAAAGCTCGACGTATTACTGACCACCTATTTCCCAGTTCTTCGCCACTACTTAAAGAACAGTAGCGAACTCTCCCAAGAATTCCAAAAAGACGCCTCACTGAACGCTGAATCTGCTGATCGCATCATCGAAAGCATCGCATGGATGTCTCTAGAGCAAAATGCTTCTCAATGGTTCGGCATTCGCTCTAAACACACTGCGCTTCCGGAGTTTCGCATCGTCGAGACCATTGACCTGACCAATGACATCCTCATCAAATACGGCGATTTTCCACGATCTCCTCTTCCTGCACAAGGAGCCTTCCCTCTACTCAGTAGTAAAGCCCTCGGACGCCTGCAAGAAAAGCAAAGCAGTGGGCAGCCTATCGCTCGGAGTGATACTTTTTTCTCTCGGCTGAGTCCTGCCCAATGGGCATCGCTCGATCCTGTCGCATCCTTAAAGATCGACCCTATCGCCTTTCAACGCGGCACACGCACGTTTTCTCAAGAGGCCCAGCAAGAACTCGCTAACATTAAGAATATTTTAAAACGTTACCCTCGTTATCGCCTCCGTATCGAAGGCCATACCTCGACTCAAGGTGACGCGGACGTCAATCGGCAGTTATCGAACGAACGCGCAGAAGCTATACGGCACCACCTCGTAGACACCTATAAAATCTCACAAAACCGCATCAAGGCTATTGGCCGTGGTTCTGACTCCCCACTCATTAGAGGCGAAAATGAAAGCTTCCGTGCTTGGCTAAGCAAGCTTCCCCGTGTGGAATTCCATCTACTCGAAGAAGTTTATTAATCACCCGAAAGTCCATGGAAACCGGCACAGATTTCTCTCAAGAAAACATCGAAAAAAAAGTCAACGAGCGGATTACCTCTCACTCGATGACTCTCTTCCCTGCTGCCGCCGGAGTGCTCGGAATTCTCTGGGGTGGATTATTTTCTATTCCTACAGCCCTCGTGCTCGGCGGACTGTCTCTCGCTACGTCCATTGGATTTTTCTCTCTTCAGAAATTCGGCCGCTTTGGAAAACTGACAACAGCTTACATCAATCAACTACGCCAACAGCAGAAAGAAAAACTCGTCAAAAAGCTTTCGACCATCGGTCCTGAACTC
>CALFDI010000120.1 GCA_937952875.1 uncultured Verrucomicrobiales bacterium | reverse complement strand
TGCTCTCCTCAGAGCCCAAGAATCCGAGCGTAATGGAAAGGTTATATTGATACCATCTTTTGACAGAATAAGCAGGTCGCGCTAGACTCTAATCAGTATGATGCTAAAGAACTTCATTCTCATTCCCCTCGCTGCAGCACTCTCCATCAGTGCCTGCGCTGAAGATAAAACGACTATGACTGTGAAAAATACAGCACCTCAACAGCCAACCGCTAAGATCGAAAAAACAGACGAAGAGTGGAAAGCTCTCCTCACCCCAGAACAATATCGCGTCTTACGCAAGGATGGCACAGACGCCCCCAACAGCCAGGTTTACAAAGAATTCAAGAAACAAGGCGAAGGCACATACTATTGCGCCGGATGTAAGACTGAACTCTTCACTTCGAAAACGAAGTTCGATTCCCGCTGTGGCTGGCCATCATTCTACGATCCCTCCAAGGCGAAGAATATTAAAATCTCCACCGACTATAACCTCGGCTATGCTCGCACAGAAGTTAGCTGTGTGAACTGTGATGGCCACCTTGGCCATGTCTTCGAAGGAGAAGGCTTCGATACTCCGACTGATCAACGCTATTGCATCAATGGAACGGCTCTTCTCTTTGTTCCGGGGCCAGTCGATGCTGCGACAGCTCAATCCGATAAAAAAACCACAGCCTCGACTGAGAAAAAATAAGCCTGTCTTCTCACGACAGCACATCTCTCCTGAGTATTTGTCAAAGTGCTACGCCGTCCTTACCGCTCGACTCCCACATTGAGTTGGAAAGTGTCTTTATCCCTGTCAGTTCTGACAGGGATTTTTTCTATCATCGCGTTGGTTTTAAATGCGCAGAACACGCACACACCGCGTCGACGATCAAACCTAGCGAACACCCATCACACGCCCGACCCTATTTTGTATCCGCAGAAAAGTGGGCCTCGCGAGCAGACATCAGCCCATTTAGGTCTACCAACTCTTCTTACGTCATCTCCAGACACGCCGCTTTCTCTTGATTTACAGAAAGCCATCGACAAAGAAATTTCCATCATCGAACGCTGGGATGGAGGCGTCATCTCCATAAAGCGCATCAATGAACTACGAAAAGACCAGGAGCCGGAAATCATAAAAATCATCCATTCCCATCACCGACTCGATGCACCGCAATTAGAACGCCTTCGCTCCTTCCTTACAGAGTTACGCATCCAACAGGTAAAGGCCCTTACATCACGTTTTTCAAAACCTCTTTCTACTAACGGAAAATACTATCAACCCGTGAACGCCACGGCTATTCGACACATCCTTTTACCTCAACACTGGATGAACATACCAGAAGACCCAACTGACCCTCTCTCTAGAAAACGCCTGAAAGACACACTTCAACATGCAAACCATGTGAGAAACGGCTCTTTCACCGAATCCCAGTATCGCTTTTTCAGGCTCAACACTCACCTTTCTCGCAAATGAATCCCTACGAAACACGCAAACTCGTCGATGAGTATCTCCTCTTCCACTATGCCTCCGCAGAAGAAATCCTCACGCATGCTGCTGGGCCAGCCAGTGCTCTCGACTTCGCCGTGCGGACACCTTCTTACGCAGGAAAAGGAACACGCGCACTTGATCTAGGATGTGCCGTTGGTCGATCGAGCTTTGAACTCAGTAAATTCTACGATCAAGTGATCGGCATCGATTTCTCCCAAGCATTTATCGATGCAGCAGAAGCCATCCGCACAGGAACAGAGCTGAACTACGAGAGACTCGAAGAAGCAGCCACCTACACCACTCTAACAGCTTCACTCCCGCTAGAGTCTCGCCCAGAAAATATTAGCTTCGAGACAGGCGACGCCATGAACCTGCGTGCAGACTTGGGTAGCTTCGATGTCGTTCATGCAGCGAATCTTATTTGCCGTTTACCGGAGCCAGAAAAACTCCTTCAACGTTTACCTGACTTGGTCAACTCAGGCGGCACACTTGTCCTCGCCACTCCCTGCACATGGCTTGAGGAATACACACCTAAGGAAAACTTCCCCAGCGGCTCGACTCTCGATTGGCTAAAGACTCAACTTGCTCCACACTTCACACTCGTAGAGCAACACGACGAACCCTTTCTCATCAGAGAAACTGCACGGAAGTTCCAATGGACCGTGAGCCTCCTCACAAAGTGGGAAAGGGTCTAAAAACAGCCATGCTGCGAGACCACCTTAAACTGCAGTCCATCATCTTTTGCTGGGGCTTCACCGCTGTTCTCGGCGCCCTCATCACACTTCCTACGCTAGATCTCGTCGTCTGGCGCACGTTGATAGCGACTGCTGCGCTCTTCTTAATGATTCGGCGACGAGCCATTATCCCGAAGACGCATGCATTTCAGTTTTTCGCTACTGGACTCATCATAGGAATACATTGGATAGCCTTTTTCGCCGCAGTCAAAGTCGCGAACGTTTCCGTCTGCATGATCGGCCTCGCCACCCTCTCACTCTGGACGGCCTTATTCGAGCCTCTCATTATTAAGAATAGAAAGCTCAGACCCGTCGACCTGATCTTCGGAATCCTAATCGCCGCAGCCGTCTACTACATATACCGTGGTGAATTCGCCTTCGGCAAAGGCCTCCTTATCGCTCTCGGATCTGCCATAGCTGGCGCAGTCTTCTCAGTGATCAATGCCTTTCATGTGAAGAAGGCTCATCACCACGTCATCACAGCCTATGAAATGGCTGGAGCATGTGCATTCACATTCATTGCCCTGCAGATAGGACATTTTTCTGATGAAAGCAGACCATTTTTAACAATCCCAAATCTATCAGACAGCAGCTATCTCCTGATTCTAGCTCTCGCCTGCACGGTTTATCCATTTTCCGCATATGTCGAACTACTCAAACGTCTCAGTGTATTTTCCATTAATTTTGCGAATAATTTAGAGCCCGTTTACGGCATTCTTCTCGCAGCTCTGATCTTAAAAGAGCACGAAGATCTGACACCTAGCTTTTATACAGGCGCGGTCATGATCATACTCTGCATCATCGCCTATCCCATCGTTCGGAAAGCACTCGTCCGTAGCTGAGACACTATCGCTAGCCTATCCGCTTGCCTGATCCTGCTCTCCTCTTCACTCTCCTGTCCATGCAAGCGGCTCGCGTCCTCATCGATGGCCCCTCTGACCTCGTCTTCGACTACGGGATACCAGAGGGAGTGCCTGCCATCGCTGGCTGCCGAGTGAATATCCCACTGCGCAATCGACCTGCAACAGGAACGATTCTCAGCATCGGGCCACCTCCAGAAGGAGACTTCGCCTTGCGAGAGATACTCTCTCTGATCGATCCTGAACCTCTTATCACACCGACTCTAATGAAGGTCGCACATTGGATGTCGAACTACTATGCGACTCCACTCGAGCAGATCATTCGCTCCTTTCTCCCGACCAGCGTCCGTCAGGATAAGAACTCGGAAAAAACACGAAAAATTGTCGCCCTCACTCAGAGCATCAATGACGATGAGTTAGATAAACTGGCTAAACGAGCTCCACGACAGCACCTCATCGTCACAGTCCTCAAAAACGCCGGTGGAACCCTTCCTCTTAAAGACCTCGGTGAAGGCGCCAGCACATCCGTCAAAGGCCTCGTCAAACGCGGCTGGGCCGAAGTCAAAAATGAAGCTGTTAGACGCAATCCTGACGCCGGCACTGAATTCATTGAATCCACTCCCCTGCAGCTCACACCAGAACAGGCAGACTGCCTATCAGCTGTCACAGCTGCGATCGACTCCACAGAAGACACTCCGCCCAAGCCGCTCCTCCTCCATGGAGTCACCGGATCGGGCAAGACAGAAGTCTACCTGCAAGCCGTCCAGCACTGCATCGACCAAGGAAAAACAGCTATCGTCCTCGTCCCTGAGATCGCGCTCACTCCTCAGACCATTCAACGCTTTAAGAGCCGCTTCGCCAGCCTACAGGATCAAGTCGCCGTGCTACATTCACATCTCAGTCAAGGTGAACGCTTTGACGAATGGCATAGGATTCGCAAGGGAAAGGCCCGCATTGTCATTGGCGCCCGTAGCGGCATTTTCGCCCCACTTCCAGACCTTGGACTCATCATCGTAGATGAAGAGCATGAGAACACTTATAAGCAAGACTCCGCCCCGCGTTATCATGGCAGAGACCTCGCAGTGCTCCGTGCACACCTAGAGTCTTGCGCCGTTCTCTTAGGCTCTGCCACACCATCACTCGAGAGTTTTCAAAATACACTCAGTAAAAAATACGATCTCATTACCCTTAGCCAGCGTGCTGACGGACAGAGTCTACCTATTATTCGCATAGTAGATATGCGCTTAGAAAAAGGTCGCCAGAAAGGTGCCGTCTCAGTCCTCTCTGAAAAGCTACGTGCCGCCATGGAGAAGAAGCTCGAGAAAGATGAACAAATCATCCTTTTTCTTAATCGCCGTGGCTTCGCCAGATCGCTCCAATGCCCGGGCTGCGGCAAGCCCGTCGAATGCCTTCACTGCGCCGTCCCCCTCACTTATCACCGCACGGAAGAACGCCTCATGTGCCACATCTGCGGCCACCAGGCCATCGTCCCAAAGGCCTGCCCTAGCTGCCATGATCCAGCCATCCACCTCCAAGGCTACGGCACAGAAAAAGTCGAATCCGTCTTGCGAAAAGTTTTTCCCGAAGCGCGCGTCGCTCGCATCGATGCCGATGCAATGCGTAAGAAGAACGCCTTAAAAGATACATTAACTCGCTTCAAAGCTCATAAAATCGACATCATTATTGGCACTCAGATGATCGCGAAAGGCCTACACTTTCCAAACGTCACGCTAGTCGGCGTTCTCAACGCTGACCTCTCACTCCACATACCTGACTTCCGTGCAGGCGAGCGCACATTCCAACTCCTCACCCAAGTCGCTGGTCGCGCTGGCCGTGGTGAAATGGAGGGTGAAGTCATCATCCAGACCTTTACCCCTCACTCCCCCAGCGTTCAATTCGCCCGTCATCACGACTTCCTCGGCTACGCCGAACAAGACCTACAGTTCCGGAATCAATTCGGCTACCCACCCTTCAGCCACGTTGCCATGCTCGGCACACGCAGCACACACGAACGCCGCGCTCAATTCACCCTAGAGACACTGCACCGGAGACTCAAAGAAAACGCCCCACCTAGTGTCACTCTAGGAGAACCACTTCCTAGTCCTCTCGTAAGAAGTCACGGCCAATTTCGTTACCAGCTCATGCTCCGCAGCCCCCGAGCCAAAGCCCTCACAGAACTCATCCAAAGAGTCCTCAAAGCCACACCAACACCCGACGACGTCCACATCATCATCGACATCGATGCATATGACATGAGCTAAAAGTGTTCGCTCGGAGTGTAGCTCTTCAGGCTACTAGGTGCCATTGCCTTCAGGCAACTTCATCTACCAATTCGTGCACACCTTAGTGAGTTCGATAACCCAACCCTGTTGCCTCATTAGAAGAGGACACCGAAGCGGTCATTTGAGTTGAGCCCGTTGCCTCATTTAGGGAGACACCGTAGCGGCTTGGTTTTGGGTTGATTTCTTTGCCAGTGAAGGCTTGTCGGAGCGTAGCGGAGACGAGCCTTCACTGGCAAGCGCTTCCTCCTCCCAGGCTTTTTCTTGGCGG
>CALFDI010000119.1 GCA_937952875.1 uncultured Verrucomicrobiales bacterium | reverse complement strand
ACTCGACTCAGCCCACTAAATTTTCCGAAGTGCCGAAAAAGAAAACAAACCTCTGAAGCAAGCTGATGAGTAACTTCTGAGAACTGAATTTACGTAAGCTCTCTAAGATCGTCGAAACAATAGCGACCGCACCCCCACAATACTATTTAAATGGTAAAAACTTCCCAAAAACAAACCAACCTCCATCAATTGGGGTTCAATTAATGAAATGAAGACACTCACCACGCTATTCGCTATCCTTGCAACTCCGATGGCTGTCCTAGCAGGGGAATTGAAAATTGAAAAAGTTCAGCTAGAGACTCTCGATTTTGAGGTGCCGAAGGCTATTCAATTGCGTGTCGAAATGGCGAAACTTCAGGAGAAAGAGTCTATCGCTCGTAACGAGAAAGACGGATTTGAGGGGGCTGCAGTGATCGATTTACGAACTGATCTTTCTTATTTTTCTCACGTTTACCGTGCGTCCGATGGAATGACATTCTTAGTAGACTCATGTCATATGGCACTATGGGTCAGGGAGAATGAGGGGTGGAAATGTATTGTGACTAATGTGACGATTAGCAAAACCTTCGGCGGCGCATTTCCAACGTTTCCTGTCCAATACCTCGGGAACGGTATGTTTGCCATCAGCGAGACAGTTCCCGAAAAAATTGAAGAGAAGAGCGATCGAGGATTTCCTCTGGCGATCGCTGTGACCTATTTGATCGATTCACGTGATGGACGACTTAAAGAGCGTTCCGAAAAATTTGTTTATGATCATAATCCACCTGTGCGAGTTCCCGAAGAGTGGCTGACGAAGTATAAATTAGAAGCCCTTCCTGAAAGGTAGTATTTATCTGAGGCTGCTTGAGGTATTTAAGGCGTATGGCTGTCACTTTTGAGCTTTCGGTCTCAGCCAAGGAGCTAGTGTCCTACGAAAAGACAAAAATCCGGTTTATTCTTCAAGCGGGACGATACGAATTTTGCCTTTGGGCTTAGCCATGTCTCCAGCCAGTGTTTGAGAGGATGAAACTGTAGATGGAGAGTCTGTGCTCCCTCCACCAGCGAGGGCGTCTTTCAAGGCTCCTTCTACGAGCTGGCCACAATGAATCTTCATGGGTGGCAGGGCTCCGAGTTCTCCGGTGAGTTCAGTGGCGTCGAGAGACTTGGCCTCTTCGGCTGTTTTGCCTTTTAAGAGTTCTGTGGCCATGGATGCGACGGCGATGGCTGTCTGACAGCCGAAGGCTTGAAAAGAAGCACGGTCGATGACTTTCTTACCGTCTTTTTCAGAAAACTTCAGCCACATGCGTAACATATCTCCACAGTCAGGCGATCCGACGGTGCCTACGGCATCTGAGTCAGACATTTCACCTACGTTCTGGGGATTTGCTAGGACGTCTCGGACTTTTTCTTCGAACTCGCTCATGAGCGAACGCTGCCGCAGGAGAGAATGAGGTGCAAGGTGGAATAAGGAGGAAGCTGAGCATTTTCCCGCGAGTATGCTTGTGTCATGAAGTCTGAGTGTTAAGTGAGTTCTAGATGGCTGAGAAAAAAATCATTCGAACATCGCGGAAAGCTGTCTGGCTAGGCACCTGCGCGGGTTGGATTATCCGGCTATGGACGTCCACTTTGCGGATACGGGTAAATGATTTATGTGGGATCACTCAGAGGGAAAATTTTCAGGATCAGCCTGTGATTTATGCTCTCTGGCACAATCGTATTTTTACGCTTCCGGCACTGTTCCGTCGCTTTTGCCCATGGAGGCAGGCGACGGCTCTGATCAGTGGGAGCAAGGATGGAGCTGCTCTTGAGGCTGCCTTTAAGGCGCTCAATATCTCTGCAGCACGCGGCTCATCTTCACGTGGTGGAGCTGCAGCTCTCATTGCATTAAGAAAGGCGCTGCGTCGCGGTGAAGATACGGGGATCACTCCGGATGGGCCGAAGGGACCACTTTATGAAATCAAGCCTGGCCTTTTAAAGTTAGCAGAGACGTCTGGAGCTCCGATTATCCCTCTGCACCTGACATTTTCTCGAGTGATCACTCTAAATACGTGGGATCACTTTATCATTCCCCTCCCCTTCAGCCGAGTCGAGATCACCTTTGATCATCCGCTTTACATAGAGAAGGGAATCAGCGATGAGGAACAAGTCATCGCGACGAAAAACATCCGCGATACTCTTCTCAGTCACGTAGACACTCCACCTATTTCTCCATGAGCGATTCCCCGAAAATTATTGATGGTAAAGCCACTGCAAAGGCCGTGCTCGAGCAGTGCCGCGTCGAAGTGGCTGAACTCACGACTCAAGGTCTGCGACCAGGCTTAGCAGTCGTGCTCGTAGGCTCCGACCCAGCCTCTCAGGTCTATGTAGGTTCTAAAACCCGCACGTGTGAAGATCTGGGCATTTACTCTGAGAAGATCGAGCTTCCTACTGAGACTACTCAGGATGAGCTCTTAGAAGTCGTCCGTAGCCTCAACGAGAATCCCGCTATTCATGGAATCCTCGTGCAGTCTCCACCACCACCTCACATCGATGAAGATGCTGTGGTGAGAGCGATCGACCCAGCGAAAGATGTCGACGGCTTTCACCCAGAGAATGTCGCAAAGCTCGCTCTGGAAGACCCGAGCGGCTTCATCCCATGCACGCCGAATGGCTGTATGGAACTACTGAAGACTGCAGGCATAGAGACCAGTGGAAAGGAAGCAGTCGTGATCGGCCGCAGCATGATTGTAGGGAAGCCTATGGCACTTCTTCTGATGGGTCGTGAGGGGAATGCCACAGTGACAATAGCCCACTCCCGCACACGTGACCTCGCAACTGTATGTCAACGCGCAGATATCATTATTGCAGCTATTGGCAAACCTGACTTTGTGACGGCTGACTTTGTAAAAAATGGTGCCGTCATAATAGATGTTGGCATTAACCGCATTCCAGACAGCTCGAAAAAATCCGGATTCAGACTCACGGGAGACGTTGATTTCCAATCAGTTTCAAAAAAATGCTCAGCTATCACCCCTGTTCCGGGAGGCGTCGGACCGATGACAATTGCTATGCTGATGAAAAATACTATAAAAGCGGCTCGCCAAATAGGAAATGTATAGTCATTAAGACTATCCAACACGGCTAAAAAGGTCTAACTTCATATAAATGATATATTCATCTTAATTATAAAGAAATATTACGAATAATCATCCCCCCTCTCACATATGAGCGACACTACAATGACATTTAACTGCCCAAGCTGCGATGGCTTGCTGCAGGTGCCAGTGGTGCTCGCAGGCGTCACTGGTCCATGCCCTGATTGTGATGAAACGATAACCGCCCCAGGCGAGCCTAACTTAATAGATGAAGACCTCGATGAGACGGCTGGCTATAGTATACAGCCACCTCCAGCACTTCCTGCAGGATTGACTAATCCAAGTCTGCCGAGCGTCTACATGCCGCAGTTAACGAAGCCAGGCACAAGCGAAAAGATTGAAGTAAAGCCTCCGCCTATCCCTCTTGCTAAAACAGTCACAG
Source organism: uncultured Verrucomicrobiales bacterium (assembly GCA_937952875.1). Taxonomy (GTDB): domain Bacteria; phylum Verrucomicrobiota; class Verrucomicrobiia; order Verrucomicrobiales; family Akkermansiaceae; genus CALFDI01. The sequence continues at coordinate 954 of CALFDI010000119.1, read as the reverse complement.
CTCCTGCCTCTTCGACTGCACGATCTACAACAAAGAGCAGCACGCCAAAAAGGCCGAGAGCACATACCACTCAGGCGCAAGCGCACAATCAGGACACGCCGCCGAAGTATCCACCGCTCGTCATCACTCCATACGAGCCGACTATCTCTGATGCCTCTCTGCAAGGTGGCACGACAACTCCTCCGCCGATTCCGAGCGTAATGGGCAGAGCGCCGGCTGATGCGCAGCCAACGTATAAGAAGCCGTCCGCCTTCAAGTTAGCCCTACAGAGCCGCTTTGCCTCTGTGCTATTAACAGGTCTATTCACCATTTTTGCTCTGGCCATCGTCTTATCTATTCTGGCCCATCTACAGCTTATCCCAGTTCCTAAGAGTTTAGAAAATCTGCCTATCCTTAAAAAAGAACAGGCTCAAGCGATAGAAACGAAAGCAGAAACTCTACCCCTTCCAGCCCCTCAAACTCCCAAGCCTGAACCTCGCCTTGAGGTAGTGACGAATGAAATCCCCCCTCAGCCCTCAGCCAGTCAGGCTGAGGCACAGCCAGACCTTAAACCAGAGCCTGAAGTCACTTTTTCAGCCGAACCTGAAAGCGATCAGTCATCAGCACCCTCACAGATCAGCTCTACTCTACAAACCGAGCAAACAATCGAACCTAAACCTCAGCCACTAGAGGTAGAGATACCAACACAGGCGGAAACCAAGCCCGAGGTCACAGAAGTAAGCCTTACTCCTGATAAAGAAGAAACAACAGAAGAGTCACTAGCTGAAAACAGTAACGAATTGATCATTCCCGTTGAAAACGACGCGAAAGACGTCCCAGCTTTACAAGATACTCTTCAGGAAGAAGGAGTCGCTCATCAAGACCAAGAGCCCGAAAACAGTGCTGAAGAAAAAGCCAAGCCAGAAATGGTCGAGACTCCAGTCGATGTCGTTAGCACCCCTCAAAAGATTGCTG
>CALFDI010000118.1 GCA_937952875.1 uncultured Verrucomicrobiales bacterium | reverse complement strand
GGATATGCTAGATTCGAATCTTCTCGAGGAAGAGGCCGACATGCGCGCTCTCGCCACACAGCTGAATATGCCGTGGATCGAGGAATTTCCAGAAATCGAGAATATCAATGATCTACGTGAGGCGTGCGGTCCACGTGTCGCACTGCGCCACCGAGTTCTTCCTATTGAGCTGCTTGGAGAAGAAGAGGAGGCGCAAGTTCTCGTTCTCGCGACGTATGATCCTCTCAACCTAGCTGCACGGCAGGCCGCAGCGCAGTCGATCGAACTCCCTATTCAGTGGGTATTAGCCTCGCGCAGGCGCACTCACGAGACGTTACAAAAATTTTACGGTGTCGGTGCTGACACCTTTGAGCAGATTCTCGAAGGCCGAGATCTCGACCTCGATAACCTCGAAATGGCTGACGAGGCGAATGTGATCGACGCCGATGAGGACGAAGAGGCCAGCGTCGTGAAGTTCGTGAACCAAATCATCCGTGAGGCTCTTGAGCAGCGCGCGACAGATATTCACGTTGAGCCTCTCGCGAGTAATTTGAGGATCCGTTACCGTGTGGACGGATTGTTGGTAGAAGTCGCGGTTCCAGAAAATATTAAAGCTCTTCAGAGTTCAGTGATTGCGCGTCTGAAGATCATGTCTCATCTAGACATCGCAGAGCGACGATTACCGCAGGATGGACGGATTAACCTCTCCTTCGAAGGCCGTGGTATCGATGTCCGTGTGGCCACTGTGCCGACCGTAGAAGGTGAGTCAGTCTCTTTGCGTCTCTTGAACCAGCAGAAGTTTTCTTTAGAAATCCTTCAGCTCGAAGACTTCGTGCGCAAGCCGTTCGAAACGCTACTAGCTCTTCCGAATGGCATCATTCTCATCACAGGGCCGACTGGTTCCGGTAAGTCGACGAGTCTGTATGCCTTTCTTTCTGAGTTAAATACTCAAGACACCCGAATCGTCACCGTCGAAGACCCTGTCGAGAACAAGTTAGAAGGTGTTATGCAGATCGCTGTGAAGTCAGAGATCGGATTGACCTTCGCATCAGCGCTTCGATCCATTCTCCGGGCTGACCCTAACGTCGTTATGTTAGGTGAGATTCGTGACTTGGAGACAGCTGAGATCGCGATTCGCGCCTCACTTACTGGTCACCTCGTTTTCTCGACCCTTCACACGAACGATGCCATGGGCGGTATATCGCGTCTTGTCGATATGGGCGTCGAGCCATTCTTAGTCGGAGCATCTGTGCGCGCGTTCCTTGCGCAGCGCCTTGTCCGAAAGCTGTGTGATAACTGTAAGCGTCCGATCGATATTCCTGCACAGCAAAGAGCTGAGCTGGGGATGCAAGACGGCCTGACTGGACAAGCCTACGAAGCCGTGGGTTGTGAACGCTGCCGGAAGACTGGCTTCGCAGGGCGACTCGCCATTTATGAAGTGGTTCTGCTCACTCATGCGATGCAGGAAATGGTCGCTCGAAGTGCATCCAACCGTGAATTGTATGATCAAGCGAAGCTGGATGGCTACCGCCCGATGCGTGAGTATGGCTGGTGTAAGGTCATGAAAGGCGTGACTACCATCGAGGAAGTCGTTTCCGTCACCAGTTCAGAATTCTAACACATTCTTCATTTGGCTACCTTTTCATACAAAGCTGTGGGGTCAGACGGTAAGGTCTCGACGGGTGATATTACGGCGACTGATCGCGGCGAAGCGCTGCGTGTGTTAGGCAAAAAAGGCCTACAGCCAATCAGGGTGAAAGAGTCGCTGGCGACAGCGCCTGCAGCCAAGTCGAAATCATCGAAAGCTACAAAGCCTCAACCCAAAGCAAAACAGGCAAGTCCGGCCCGTAAAAAGCCGTCTTCTGATGAAGATGAAATTCCTGAAGGGCCTATCAAATTGAAAAGGGGAGTCATCGTCACCTTCACTGAGGAACTCAGCGAGATGTTGGCGGCAGGCCTTCAGCTGGAGCCTGCCCTAAAGGCCATGGAGAACCGTGAGGAACTCGGTGATCTGAAGCAAGTCGCGATTAAGATACGGCAGCTCGTGCGCGATGGTGCTAGCTTTTCATCTGCGCTCAATAAGGTCAGCCCGAGCTTTGGTCCACTTTACTGTAACCTTGCCGCTGCGGGTGAGGCCTCTGGAGCTTTGCCTTCGATTTTGGAAGCTCAAGCGAATTACCTCCGCTCTCTTCAAGAGCTTCAAGGGCGCGTCGCAGTGGCTTTGATTTATCCTATTCTCCTAGTCGCTGCAGGAATCGGCGTATCAGTTATTTTTGTTACAAAGCTCATTCCTCAGTTGCTTTCCTTAGTCGATACCACTGGCGGAAAGGAACTTAGCCTAGGAATACGTCTGCTCGTTGGAGCGAACGAGTTCATTCAGAATTATGGACTCTTCCTTCTCATAGGCTTTATCGCCGCATGCCTTCTCTTTAAGGCGTGGAAAGATAAGCCTGATAATAAGCCGCTCTGGGATGCGAAAAAAATTCACCTTCCTGGTTACGGCAAAGTCGTAGAGAAGAGATTCCAAGTTCAGTTTCTCGAAACGATGGCGAATCTGGTAGGGAATGGTCTACCTCTTTTACGCTCACTAGAGCTCACACGTGATGCGACGGTGAATCTTTTTTATAAAGAGCATCTTGGAAAAGTGATCGATGAAGTAGGGGATGGACGCTCCTTTTCACGGGCGATGGTCAGGAGTGATATGTTCCCTCCAGTCATGATCGATATGGTCAGTGTGGGCGAGCAGACTGGTAAGCTGGATCAAGCGCTGCGCCGTGCCTCTGTCCGCTATAATAAAGAGCTGGATATCGCTCTGCAAAAGCTCATGGCTCTCATTATGCCTGTCGTCTTGATAGCTATGGCGATCTTGATCGGTGGAATGATGTATCTCATGGTGAACTCCATCTTCGATACGATTAATGACGTCCAAAGACGTTAGGAAATGCTATGCGACGACTTACGTCTTACCTCTCAATGTCAGCGTTTTTGGCTCTGCCTATGGTGATGTCATTGAGCTGTAGCGGACCTACTGCTAGACCAGTAGCGGTGACGTCGACAGCAGCTGTGGACTATAATCGTCTCGTTTTGACTGCGATTAAGAAGATGCCGTCAGGAGGCGGCTATTCGACGACTCAAGCGACAGACCGTTTACGGCAAAGCGCTGTCTCGGTGTCTGAAGGAAACATTTCTCTCCGACCAGAAAAGGCGAAGCCGAGTTACTGCTCTGGCGCGACGTATTTGGTATTCTTATCTGTTATCCAGACTCTTCAACAATCTGGCCAGATTCAGATGTCTGATAAGACGCTTAACCGCCTCGCGATAGCTGATGCGAAAGATGGCGTTGAACCTTGGGGGCGTTGGAAT
>CALFDI010000117.1 GCA_937952875.1 uncultured Verrucomicrobiales bacterium | reverse complement strand
CACTCAGCTGCTACAGGGCTTTAAAGATCGATTTTGTGATGTGTCGAAATTTCTTAAAGAGCTCAAAGAGCGCTTTTCTCGTTGGTTTAATAAACACTACGGGCGTCGTGGAACCTTGTGGATGGATCGTTTCAAAAGCGTTCTCATCGAAGGTCCTGGGAAGGCAGGTAATCCCATGGATCTCTCGAATGCCGCGCTGATGATGGCGAACTACATCGACCTGAATCCTGTGCGGGCTGGAATCTGCGATGACCCGAAAGACTATCGCTGGTGTGGCTATGCTGAAGCTCTCGGTGGAAGTAAACGCGCACGACGCGGATTGTGCAAAGTGATGAATCTTCCGATGGATGATTGGGAGAAAAGCACGCGAGGACGAACACCCGGTTGCCAAAGCTATCGTATGCTACTTTTCGATAATGGAATTGAGCTGAAAGCAGAAGTCGGAGGAGATGTTCAGACTCGGAAAGGCATGTCTCGAGAAGCTGTGCAGGCGGAACAAGCTAAAGAAGGACGACTTAGCCGGGCGGAGCTACTACGCTGTCGAGTAAAGTATTTCTCCGAAGGCTTGGTGATCGGGGGACAAGGATTTGTCTCAGGACTAGGGAAGAAGCTTAAGGAGTCGCTAAGTGAAAACGATATGCCGCGGGTGCCGATATCAGTTCTGAAGCAAAGTTATCATGAGATAGGCGAAGGCCTCTTTTCGCCGAGAAGATAATTTTACGGCTACTACAGTTTAAGTTTGAGAATTTTGCACATTCCATTTTTTTGCGAGTTCATCAGGAATTTCAAATAGTTCATCTCTCCATTCAGGTTGAATTGCGGAAATTCGCATGAGAAGTCGACGGCTGATCCACTCGTGGTCCATTCGAAGACCTGGTAGCTTTTTGTAAAGTGCGGATCGTTTACGGTTGATTAAGCGTAGAGTCCAAAAAACAATTCCATTCAGCGCTTGTTGAAAGATATTCAACTTTCTGACGCCGAGTAAGTCAGCTGTCTGATCTCCGATTAATTCACGTAAAAGCGCAACTGGCAGCCACCAACAGGCGAAGGGCAATTCATTCGATACGAATTTTAACACTGCTTCTGTTAGCAGACGTCCTGCTTCGGTGTCTCCCTCCCACTTCTCTTTGAGTTCTAAAAAGAGTGCTTCGCTCTCATCATAATGCCCGGGCAGTATCTCAGCATTGATACCCATAAAGTGACCAATCACTTTCCAAGTATGTAAAAAAGCGTCTTCTTGTGAAGCGCTAATCTCAACTCCAAACGAACGCCAGCCACGAAGCGTTACGTAGGAAAAGGTATACAGAGTTCGAATGAGGTCAGCTTGATTGATTGGTAAACCAAGCTCTTCTTTTGACCACGACATCATGCAGAGGGCGTCTTGCATCGATTTAGGAGGCCCATGGACAATATCTTCCCCTACAGGTGTATGGAGAATAAGAAAGCGAATAGATGCATGCATTAAGCGGACTTTCTGCGCGATTCTAATGCCTCCACCATTTGCTTCGAGGCCGCCTGGAGCCATTACAGCAAGCACGAATTGTCCTGTTTCTAATATTCTTCGATGCGCTTGTTTCGTGAGTCTTTGCGTTGTTGATAACCCTTCAGCTATACTAGGAGTGACGTAGCACTCGGGCAGGCTGGACAAAGCTAAGATCGCGAAAGCCATGAGCCCATAGACGCCGAAGAGCTGCTCTGATTCATTTATTTTGTTTGCATCTGCCCACGCAGGGAGAGCCGATGATTGTTCTAAATAATCAATTACGGATTGAGGTAAGCCATTTGGTGGTAAGGCATTATTCTTTACCAATAGGCCAAGTAATTCGTTCACAGAGGCTAACTCGCCTTTAGCGTAGAGATCCTGAATGACTTGATCCGCTTCAGGATCTCCCTGCATTCTGAGTTCTTCGAAAGAAAAAGGAATGTGTTTCATTATACTGTAATACTGCGTCTTTCTGACGGAAACACACTAATAAAATTTTCTCTCATAAAGACCTTCGTGTCAGTATGTAGAAACTTAATGCTCTCCTTGTTATAAGCGCAGGAAGAGGTGTGGTCGTTACTGTTTTTCTAAGACACGATACCACGCGTTGAAAGCGCGAGTTATATTCTGGGGAGACCAGACAAGCCAGTCATCGAGATGTTTCGGAAGGGAGTATTCTCCAGCGGCTTTTTGCGCAGGTGTGCCTGCTTTATGGCTGTCTTTGGCAGCCGTTTCTATTTCACTGAGAAAGGTCTGGTAGACCTTAAGAGCTGCTTGATCAGCGATAGGTCCGTGCCCTGGGACCACGAGTGCTGATTCGGCTTTTTTCGTTAGCTCCGCAGCATAACCGGTCAGAAGGTTTGGAATGGCGTCGCCGTAATTAGGGAAGATACGGTTGAAGTAGAGGTCCCCAGTCCAAATCATATCTGGATTTGAGATCTCGATAGTTACATCACTGGATGTGTGGCCGGTGCGAGGAACGAGAGTGACTGTGCGACCTCCGAGGTCGATTTCTGTTTTTTCTTCCGCACTGATGAGTTGAACGTCATGAAAGTTTGGAATCACTGGTTTAGCTTTTGAAAAGTTTGCTTCAGCTGCTTTTCGGGTGGGGGATGTGATCCATGTTTTCGGCTTCTTTCCTTTGATTTCATATCCAGGGTGACCATTGACATGATCTCCGTGAAAATGACTAACAACAAGATCTGTGGGTGCGCGCCCAGTGAGCTTTTCAGCTTGGGCTGCAAGCCAAGCTGCGCCTTTTGGCCTCATGGTTCCCTCTATGACGAGGGTCCCGCTTTTCCCAGCTATGATGCCACTGTTACAGACTGTCGTGTAATCTCCGGAGGAGAAGCCTGTAGAGATCATGGCGTAGACGCCTTCTGCAATCTTTTCTAGGCGACCCCATTTTTCTTCAGCTACGATTTTACGCTGAGATTCTTTAGCGAAAATGCGTGATGATCCACCAATACTTAGGCCTGCGATCGTGGCTAGATAGGCAGAGCAAGAGGCGGAATTTTGAAGGAATTGGCGACGTTTCATAACTCTATAAACATAAGCTAAGAGGCATGAAATGCGAGGGGTATTCCATTTTTGATTAATCCCTCCATCAGCAATGGAGAAACTGAATGAAAAGCCCACTATTGAACTGCGTAGAGCCTAGCTCATCACATTCTATTTTAGAATGTTATCGAAGTGAAGCTGTGTGTGATATGCTGTTTTCCTTAGACGTGTGTGCTCGATGCTGTGACGCTCGATACGTGGATTTGGCTGAGGGTGAAGGAAATTAAAGAGGGCGGTATAAATGGTTTTAATAATCATAAGTGTGATGGTTTGTGGTAGTTCTGAGTGCTTTATCTGTGATCTGGTAAGGTCGATAGATGAGTGAGGTAGGCATTGTTCGGCGCGGGCTTTGGCGTTGTATTTTCTTGTGTGAGCATGTGCTCCTCACGTTGCGTTGCTTCGCTAATGAGCTCTTGTATGAGTTCAGCTTCGGGGAGATTTTTCCAATACTTCTTTGGCATTTCGGCTTGCATGGCTTTTACCTTCAGACGTGTTGGATTAAAAATACTACGATAATAGGACCTCCATAGATCATCTTGTGCGTCTTCTGATGGGGCTTGCCTTTTGTCAGCTCCTGGAGTGAAGAGGATTTGTTCACCATCCCAATGCATACATTCATCTGGGGTGAGAATGGACCAATCCATTCCATGGAAACGTTTTTTAAAGAAACTAGCAGTGAGGCGTATGATCCTGTGATCAGGTTCAAACCATGCAACGAACTGTTCGCGACCTGTGAGAGGGCTCTCTCCTACTTTACGAAAGCGAACAAAGGCATGCATTTTATGAATGTCTCGGCTGATCTGTTTACGAAATGCTTTGAGCTGATGAGTGATACGATCAGACGAGAGTTCTAATAAGTGGCGTTCGCCTTGTGTAATTCGCCAGAGAGCTGTGTAAAGGTATGCCCACTGTTCGTCAGAGCGATGAGTCGAAACAGTTCTAGCGAGTTCGATAAAATCTTTTGGAACTCGCAGTTGTTTGTCTTGTTTTTCGTATATAGGCTTTGGATCGCCAAAGAGAGAATCCTGATCGAGTGGCTGCCAGATCAAGTCCTGTGGCGGACGTTTTGCAGCGAGAAGTGATCGAGCGATCTTTCTCCATTCTGCATAGTTTTTTGGATAAGTGATGGTCTGCATGTGCATCGAATATGTTAGAATTCTCCCGACACGACTTCGCGTTTAGAAACTTTTATTTGAATAGTATCTTCAAACGATAATTCCATCTGTTGAGCGGGCGGAGCATGCTGAGCGCGGATCTTATCAGAGTCTAACTCCAGCTTAGCAGGGTGGTGATCAGATGTGATCATGAAGGGGAGTGTTTTCTTAAGGTTCACGCGAAGTTTTATGAGATCAGAAAGGGTGATAGAGGTATGACGTCTGAGGGAAGTGATGCGTTTTGCATTTCTGACGCCGAGGCCAGGAATGCGGTAGAGCATTTCGAGTGGTGATCGATTGACATCGATAGGGAAAAAGCTGCGATTCCTCAGAGCCCAAGAGAGTTTTGGGTCGATATCTAGATCTAGGTTTGGCTGCTCTCTCGTCGTGATTTCATCTACTGCGTAACCGTAGAAGCGCATGAGCCAGTCAGCTTGATAGAGCCGATGTTCACGAATGAGAGGCGGGCTTTTTAAGGGGAGCTTCTCGGAAGAGTCTGGGATAGGGGAAAAGGCCGAGTAGTAGACACGTCTCAGTTTATAATTTCCATAGAGATCACCTGCTCGACTGAGAAAATGTGAGTCATTTGACGTGTCAGCGCCTACGATCATTTGTGTGCTCTGTCCTGTGGCGAAGGACGGCTTTCGACGACTTGTTTCAGCTGTGTTTTCTTGGATTTTCCCATGAATATGATGCATCGCGTCTCGAGTGCGATGGAGATTCTTTTCTGGTGCGAATTCTTCTAAACTTTTCTGCTGAGGTAGCTCGATATTGATACTGATACGGTCGGCGTATTTTCCAGCTTGAGCGATTAGTTCGTCTGAGGCTTCGGGGATTGTCTTGAGGTGGATGTATCCTCGGAAGTTATGGTCCTCCCTTAGACAGCGGGCGACTTCTACGACCTGCTCCATCGTGTAATCTGCTGAGCGCACGATGCCAGATGAGAGGAAGAGCCCTTCGATGTAGTTTCTTTTATAAAAGTCTATTGTGAGCGTGACGACTTCTTTAGGTGTGAAGCGAGCACGACGCACATTGCTCGATCTACGATTAATACAGTAATGACAATCGTAAAGGCAGACATTAGTAAGCAATAACTTCAGAAGAGAAATACAGCGACCATCAGGTGTGTAAGAGTGACAGATACCCACACCACCTGTAGACCCTATTCCACCAGACTGAGTAGAATCTTTACGCTTAGCGCCAGAGCTAGCGCATGACGCATCATATTTAGCGGCATCTGCGAGGATTTCGAGTTTTTGCTGAGTGTTAATAAGAACATGCTGTTCATATGATTTATATTCAGCAAGTCTAAAGTAATAAAATCACTGTTCAAAAGAGTAATTCAAGCGTTTTCAATCACTTAGCAATTTGCTTTTTTTCAGTGTATCACCTCAATACAGATTCTTTTCTATGGAGCGCTCTGGTGTTAGAGCATGAAGGCGTTCTGTGACTTAGAAGTTGATACATGTGCTCACAGGGCTGTCTTCTCTTCGTTAAGACTTCGCCTTTTTAGTGGACAGTATGTGATGCCGCCTGACTTTGAGTTAATGGAGATTTCCTTAGTTTTTCCACATCATTTGTTTACTTCTCATCCTTCGATTCAGCAGGGAAGATCCATCGTATTGATAGAAGACCCGCTTTTGTTCGGCACAGATTCTGAACAGCCTCTGCGCCTTCACGCGAAGAAGTTGGTGCTGCATCGTGCTTCTATGAAGCATTACGCGGCTGAATTAGAGAGTCATGGCCATGATGTGATCTATGCTGAGCTTCCAGATGAGAGGTGCAGGTCAGACGAATACTTCGAAAAGGCTATCCCTCAAGAGGTGGATAAAGTCTATTGCGTCGATCCAACTGACTATTTACTAGAACGTCGTCTTAGGCGTTTTTGTGATCATCGAGGGATTGAACTACTACTGGCTGAGTCTCCGATGTTTTTGACTCCAAACGATTGGATGACTGAGACGATGGACGGCATGAAGAAGCCTTTTATGAAGACCTTTTATGAAAAGCAGCGTCAGAGAATGAATATTCTTATGGATGGTAATCAACCAGA
>CALFDI010000116.1 GCA_937952875.1 uncultured Verrucomicrobiales bacterium | reverse complement strand
TACAGCTGTGAGGAACAGTGTCGCTAAGATGCCAACCAAGGCGAGCACACGCTGACCTGCACCTGTCATGTCTTCTGGAATATCCGTCGGAGGCTTTTCACCCTGAGTGACAGCAGCAACGACGGCATTCCCCTCAATAGTGACGCTGGTGAGCTGGTTCATCACGGGGCCGAGAATGTCGTGCTCCTTATAGACTTCCATAACTCTGTGAGTAGAAAGCTCAGTCAAAAATTCCTTTGGCATCTCACCTTCTGGAATATCGATCTCTTGAATCCGCATGACGACTTCACGCGGAACAAGCTCTAATATAGCGGTCATCTGACCATTGAGATAATTCTTTCGTCCGGAAAATGGAGCATCTCCCAGCTTATAACTGATATCGATGTGCAGAAGGTCATCTACGATTTCCCGAACATGAAAGGTTTCGCGGAATTCTTTAAAGGACTCGTAGTGAGCAATCGCGAGATTAATATCATCTGCTGTGAGACGAAGCTCAGCGTCTTTCTTTTCTGAAATATTCGTCTGAAAGCGTTCAAGACGTTCTTGGAATTTCGCGACTTCATCCGGTCTGTCTTTCACATCATAAACAGGCACCGGCTGTGGCTCCTCTTGCGTGAATTTCGCGATCTCTCCCTCCTGAAAACGGAGCGTCCAGAGAGCCCATCCGACCAGAGCGACCATCACGATCGTTGCGACGATGAGGATAGAGCAGCCCGCGAAGGGCGACTTAGCAGAGCCCTTCGGCTCGGAATCTGTAGGTGTCGGTGTGTCTGCCACGGCGGCACTCTACCGAGGTGCTGCCTAAGCTCAATACCTGACTACTGACTTTATTGAACAGCAAGTTGAGCGTGATAGCGTTTAACCTTTGCCTGGAACCAGCGCCACTTGCGGCCAGGTCGACCGTCATCTAACAAGAAATGCGGGCAGTTCTTATGCGCCGGAGACTTATCCCAACGCGGCCAGTGAAAATGCGGCACGACATTTCTCAGCGGAATATTATGATCATGCATTAATTTAGCAGTGAGAAGGGCTGATCTCTCGATCGTTGCTGTTAAGTTATTGCCCTTATTCTCACACATCTCGATGCCGATACTATAGTTATTCCCTGGGCCATTGTAGTCTGCATGCTCGCCCTGCTCATTGGTCGGGATATGCTGCACAGCACGTGTCTCATCGACGGTGAAGTGCCAGGAAAGGTAACCGATACGATTCCCTCCCGGAGCTTTCCTAGAGCGTAACTTACCACGCTTTAAGGCAAGTGAATGACGTAGCGCATCCGCACCTGATGAGAAGTTCTGCGTGCTGTGAATGGTGATGTAGCGCGGTGTCATCGGGCGATGAATCTTCCGTGCATAAGTGCCTCTCGGTATGAAGTCTCGCTTCAGATTAATCTGTCGGATGAGTGCTCCACGGCTGACTAAAGGCGCGACGCGATCGGAGCGCGAGGCCAAGTGTGGGTAGGTCTGGGATGACTCATGCTGATCTGCGCGCACGACAGGAACATGACGAGACTCAGGGGCTGATCCGCATGAAACAACGAGAAGTGCGCAGACCATAATTAACCATTTCATAAAAGAGGATTAACAGCTGAAGCCCTCACGGAAAAGGCTGCGTTTAGTCTTCTTCGACTTCGACATTCCTGTGCACCCAGATGCTCTGGACCAGCCCTAGGAGAAAGAGGCACATAAGCATAAAGGTGCCGGAGTAACTAAAAAGCGGTAGCGGAATACCGGTAATAGGCATCATCAGGACACACATACCCACGTTCTCGAAGACATGCGCAAAAAACAGTGCAACGACACCACTGGCAATGACCCGGCCACTCATATCTCGACTATAAAAGGCGATGAATAAGCACTGTATGAGAAGAAGTCCGAAGGCTGTAATGAGAAGCATACTCCCACGGAATCCCCACTCTTCGGCAAACACGGCGAAGATGAAATCATTGTGCGCCGTCTTCCAAGGAATGAATTTTTGATCGTGGAGCGAGCCTTTTTCAGCTGAAGCCTTCCAGCCTACACCCTTCCAGCCAGCCTTTCCCACAGCAGTCGAGACCCAATGCGGCGCGTAGGCATCTCCTTTGATATCGACTGCTCTCCCCTCTCGCATATCGAGAAAGACCTCGATCCGGCCAGCTCCACGCTCGGACACCTGAGGGAGGATGACTTTATGCGCTATCGGTATGAGACCAATGCCAAGTAACCCCATGAATATAATATAGCGAAAAGGCAGTCCACCCACGAGAAGCGCCACTCCAGCGACAGGTAGCCAGACAATCGCCGATCCCATATCGCCTGCAAGAACGACCAGTGCAAAAGGAATCCCAGTCACGATCCCCACAATACTCAGACGTGCGATCGGTAACCCGAATATCCAATGAAGCCGAGGAAGCTCATGCAGCAATGTCCCTATCAAGATGATCCCCGCCGCAATCATCAGCTGAGACGGCTGGAAACTAATCCCCGCTACGACCACACGGTGCACCTCATCATCCACCTTCAGGGCATACAGCATAAAGCCCAACCCCACGAGGTAGAGTGGCGGCCCTAGATACTTCACCCAGCGGTAATCGACCAATGCAACAGCGAAATACACGAGCGTTCCCGCAAAGATCCAATACGTCTGCCGTGTGGCATAATACTCACCACCGACGACGAAATGGCGCGCAGCACTTTCGATCGCTAACACGCCAAAGCCCGCGATGAGATACATCACGAAGACCAAGACCCAATTAAGGCCAAGGAGTTTACGCAGCAGTGGAGTCATGAATAGCTGCGCGCATCCTCTCCCATCCCTTCCGATAGGCAAGTCAGGAGTGTCTGGAAACGCGTTTCCACAGCGTTATCACCACTGCCAGTCGCGTGGCGAACGATTCCAGCCTTTCGCGATCTCGCTCGGCAGGAAGAGAAATTCTGTATCCTTTTCTTTTGATCGTATCATGCGGAATTTCAGCAGTTTACGAGTCGTGCGAGCAGTGCTTTTGACCGAAACATCAGCGACGACAGTGTAGGCGCCGTCTTTCTCAGGGTAGACCTCTAGAGTCCCAGGTAATTCATACGCGGCAAAGGCGACTCCAGGCTCTTTTTTGATAGGCTTAAAGCTGACCGTGCCGAGGCGATCGGCTGGAAACCACTCTTCGCGCTTTGTTTTTTCAGTGATGACCTTCAGTCGATGCACAGTGAGAGACGTATGAACGCCCTCTTTCCCCTCAGCCTCTATTCTCCACTTGAATGGCCCCTCGAGACTAGCCGCTCCAGCCATGTAAACCATAGCAGACATACTAAATGAGCCCTTATCTCCCTGCGGCTGGACGGCACTCGTCACAGTCGCGCCATTGACATCCACTCCCGCAGGGCGGGCGTATGTATCCTTCTTGGTGTAAATATGACCACATGCACTGAGCGATAAAATGCTCACAACTCCCAGAAAACGACATAACTGCTTCATATATCTTGAGAATTAAAGTTTTCACAACTCATGTCACTCTCTTTTTGTAGACCCAATAATTTCGCGTGTTTCATTTCGATAAAAAATTCGTTGCACCAGTAGTCAGCGCGCTATTTTAGACTCACACATTCATTATGAGTCACACAATTAATTCTCTCGATCTCACAACAGCCGTCCCCCGCAGCCCTAGATCTGTGCTCGGCGGATATGTCGTCGCCGCCCGAGTCTTAGATAAATGCCGCGCAGTAGCTGCAGATACAGCAGGTGAATATCACTACAATTGCCCACTAGATCAGCTCTTTTTCACATTCACTGGTATTTCCCCAGATGCTTTCAAAGAGTTTGTCGAGACTGGTGCAGACGACGACGCTGTCGCAAAGTGGATCCAGGAAAACGCTGCTGAGAAGAGCCAGGAAGAGATCGTCGCATGGAATAATGATCTCCGATACAAGCGCATCAGCGAAATGCCGATCGAACTCCAGGTCTTCCTCGAAGGCTACATCGCCGAATTCATCCCAGCTGACAAGATCGTCTACTACTGGTTCGACGTCTACGATATAGAGGAAGGCAGGCTCTAACCTTTCCTGATCACTTTTCCCACACACCAGCCTTCATCTCAGGCTGGTGTTTTTCTTTTTGCATATCTGAGGCTCACCACGCACCTTGGCAGCATATGGATAGCTCTACCCTTGCCATCATCATCGCCGGTCTCCTCCTCATGCTGTGGAACCTCGATTTCGTCGCCAGCCTTCTGAACCTCAAAGCCCTCAGCCCAGAACTGCCGGCCGAATTCGTCGGCATCTACGAGCAAGATAAATATGCTAAGTCCCAAGCCTACACTGCTGAAGGGACGCGCTTCGATATCATTCAAAGCATCTTCTCACTCTGTCTCTTGCTCGGCTTCTGGTTCGCAGGCGGCTTTCAGTGGCTAGACAGCATCGTCAGAGGCTTCGGCTTTAACCCGACTTTGACTGGCCTCTGCTACATCGGCATCCTCGGACTTGGCAGCATGCTCATCAGTCTGCCATGGTCTTACTACGAGAACTTCGTCATCGAGGAAAAGTTCGGCTTTAATAAAATGACCAAAGGCACCTTCATCACAGATGCGGTCAAGTCTCTCCTCGTGAGCGCCGCACTGGGAGCTGCATTACTATCCGGACTTTTTTGGATTTTTGAAAATGTCGCCCACGCATGGGTTTGGGCATGGGCCTTTTACACAGCATTCACCCTGCTGCTTACTTATCTCGCACCGACATATCTCCTCCCTCTCTTCAATAAATTCGAGCCCATGGAAGATGGGTTCCTGAAAGATGCCATTTTCGAAATGGCGAAAAAGTGTAATTTCCCTCTCACAGACCTCTACGTGATGGATGGATCGAAGCGCTCAACGAAGGCGAACGCCTTCTTCACAGGCTTCGGCAAGCGGAAGAAAATCGCCCTCTTCGACACACTGATCAAGGAACAAAGCCAAGAAGAAATCGTCGCTGTGCTCGCTCACGAAATCGGTCACTTTAAGTGCAAGCACATCGTCAAACGCATGGCGATCGGCATCGTAAAAAGCGCTATCGTGTTCTTCTTGCTCGGCCTCATCACCACCAAGGACAGCACCATCGCACGCACACTTTTTGATGCATTTAAGGTCGAGAATATCTCCATCTATGTCGGCATCATCTTGTTCGCGATTCTCTTCACTCCGGTTAGCCGGATACTCGGTATCTTCTCCGCCGCTTCATCGCGCAAAGACGAATTCGAAGCGGATGCCTACGCTAAACTCGTTCAAGGCACTGAAATTCACCTCATCTCAGCGCTGAAAAAACTCTCCGTTCAGAATTTGGCAAATCTTACACCACACCCGCTACGTGTCTTTTTAGATCACTCACACCCGCCGATGATGCGCCGCATCGATGCTCTTCGCGGGAGCAAAGACACTCCCACGTTGACCCTCTAACAGACCAGTTGCTTCTATGTATCAGGCTGCAGCTGATCGCTACGACTCACAGATGCCTTACCGCCGCTGTGGTCGATCAGGCATCCTCTTACCAGAGATCTCATTAGGCTTCTGGCACAACTTCGGAGACAACGATGATCTCGTAGAAGGGCGCCAGATCATGCGAGCAGCCTTTGACGCAGGCATCACCCACTTTGACTTTGCCAATAACTACGGTCCACCCTACGGCTCAGCCGAGAGAAACTGCGGCCAGATTTTAAAAGAGGACTTTTCCTCCTACCGTGATGAGCTGATCATCTCGACTAAAGCTGGCCATGACATGTGGCCTGGACCGTATGGCGAATGGGGATCTCGGAAAAACCTACTCGCATCTCTCGATCAATCACTCGCTAGACTCCAACTGGATTACGTCGATATATTCTACTCACATCGACCAGACCCACACACACCACTCGAGGAGACAATGGGCGCACTCGCCACCGCTGTGAATTCAGGGCGAGCCCTCTACGTGGGCCTCAGTAAATATCCACTCGCCATGCTCAAAGACGCTGTCGAAATCCTGACAGCTATGGGAGTCCGCACATTAATCTATCAGCCTCCGTGCAGCATTCTGAGACCATGGCCCATAGAGGAAAAGATTCTCCCTTGGCTCCACGAGACCGGCATTGGCTGCATCGCCTTTAGCCCACTTCAGCAAGGACTACTTACTGATAAATACGTAGACTCCATCCCTCCGAACTCTAGAGCGAAAGGAGAAAGCTCTTTCCTCACGGAAGATATGGTCAGAGACAGCCAGCCCACTCTGCGTGACCTTAAAAAAATAGCGAACTCTCTCGGAATCAGCCTCCAACATTTAGCCCTCAAATGGGTCAACCAACAGCAAGGAATGACGAGCACTCTCATCGGAGCGAGAACCGTCAGTCAACTAGAAGACAGTATTTCCTCAACACAGATTCCAGACCTAACGGAAGACACCCTAGACGCGATTAACTTGGTCACTCAAGCAAGGGCAAACTCTTAAAAAAGCACTGTAGGAAAAAGCATCAGGCCTTTCGTCCGCGCGCAGTCACCCATTTGCCACGTTTTTTCACATCTAAGAATGTCAATCCTGCAGCCTCTCCAGCGGCCTTCGTAGGTTCCCACTGATCTGCCAGAATGCCCGATATGAGAAGATCGCCATCATCTGTGAGTGACTTCGCTATCATCGGAAAGCCTGCTTGTAGAACATCACAAAAGAGATTCGCCGCGACGACCGTCCACTGCCGCGTAGGCGTCCAGTCTAACACATCGAATTCCTCCAGCTCCACATCAGGTGTTCCATTTACGATAATGTTATTCTGAGCGACTTTCACCGCTAACGGATCGTAATCACAGCCGAACGCAGACTTTGCACCCAACTTCATCGCCGCAATCGCGAGCAGTCCCGAGCCTGTCCCTAGATCGAGAAAATCCCAGCTCGTGTCTTTTCTCTCCTTTGCCACATCGACCAGAAAGCGCATGCAAGTCGACGTCGTTGCATGATCCCCTGTCCCAAACGCCATATCCGGCGGTATAGAAATAACATCCAGCTTAGGGTTCTCCTCACGCATAGTCGCGAGTTTCTTTTCATCCTTTTCCCCCGTCACAAGAATCCGCCCACGGATATTGATCGGAGGCTTCACCTCCGTCGTCATGGCCGCCCAGTTCTGATTAGCCAGCTTTCGGAGACTTCCTCCGAACTGCTTCTGGATTGCTTCAGCCTCGCTTTCCGACTCGCAGTAGACCTCTACACGAAGAGATTTCCCCCCTTTCAGGAGATTAATCACAGAATTCGGATTTCCGTAAAAGCGCTCTTCCCAGGCATCATGCCATTGTGCGCCTGACAGCTTTGACCATATCCACATAAGATCTCTAGATTGGCAGAGTTCATGTAAACGCAAAGACTAAAGTATTTCGCCTCATTTAACTAATACTAAGAAGAAAAGGAAACTGGTAAAATTCGCGAGCGGTTTTTCCGTGAGACAAGGCCTCGGCAAGGAAATAGCGCGGGCACTGCGACAGGCGGAAAACGAAGGCTCATGGGAAAAACGCCGCGAAAGGCTCTGCGAGTGAAGCCTTTCTGAGCCATCTCTCTCATTGTATCACCGTCCGGTTTTGGCAGTTATTTTTTCTGATTGGTATAAGAGTTAAAACATAAATATGCATTTCTCCCCATTCATATAGTTGCGAGACAGCTCCTCATACCTCATGGAGGCAAAAAGACGTGCTTTTCAGTAACCGAGCACCCTTGACCTTTCTACCCATTAGGCAGAAGCTCACCGCACACGCCTGTGGACACCTTACCGCCACCACCCTGCTCCCGCCCTTCTGCCATCCGTAAGATGCTGAAGAGAGTATTCCTACTCTCCATTCCCCTCTTGGCGTATTCTCTATGGCAGCTCTGGAGCATCTCGTCATTCGGCCATAAAGACACTGGCGAAAGAGCCGATTGCGCTATCATTCTCGGAGCCGCAGCCTATCACACGAAGCCATCTCCTGTCTTCGAAGAGCGGATTAAACACGCGATCAAACTCTACGAGCAGGGACGAGTAGGCAAACTCATCTTCACAGGTGGATTCGGCACAAAAGCCGCATTTGCAGAATCAGAAGTCGCTCGGGCATACGCCATCAAGGCAGGCATACCGCAAGAAGACATCCTTCTCGAGACCACCTCACTGACCACCCAAGAAAACCTCACCGAGGCGAAAAAAATCATGACTCAACATGGCCTAACAGACAGCCTCATCGTCAGTGACCCATGGCATCTCAAGCGAGCCTGTTCCATCGCAGCAGATAAAGACATCCAGACCTCCCCCTCCACCACTCAGACGAGCCTCTATAAATCTCTAGGGGCTAAGAGCAAATTCCTCTTTCGCGAGTTTTATAATCTCCACATTTACTACCTTACCGGTAACTGACCCCATCTACCCATGCAGACCTCTCCCCTACCAGCACTCACAGGTCAGAACCGTGATGCCCTCATCCACCTGTTCAAAGAACTTGGCGAACCCGCAT
>CALFDI010000115.1 GCA_937952875.1 uncultured Verrucomicrobiales bacterium | reverse complement strand
AACGTCTTCTATCGTCCCTTCAGGACTCAATTTTTGGCGAAACCTCACCTCCCCGGGTTTTACCCGGGGCTATGCTCTATCGCCCTTTCAGGGCGGCTAAAAAACAGAGAGCCGCGCAACTGCGGGCCTATAGATCCAGAAAAGACTTTAAAAAATGCTCTACTGAGTCACACGCATTGGCATGATGACGTAGAGGAAACTACTATCGATTCGTATAACACCTGGGCTCATTTCATCGATGAGGTCGAGGTAGACGTTTTCTGTATCGAGATTTTTTAGCGGTGCCTGCAGGAAGTCAGGATTAAACGCGATCGCGAATTCTTTTCCTTCGTAGCCGACTGTTACAGATTCACGAGCTTCACCGATGTCTGGGCTCGTCGCGATGATATCAATCTGATTCGGAGCGAAGACAAGCTTCACTGAATTTGACTTATCAGAAGACAGAAGTGACACACGGCGAACAGTCTCGAGAAATGCCTCGCGATTCACTGTGACACGCTCAGTCGTCTCCGCTGGGATGACTTGACGGTAATTCGGATAGTTGCCTTCAATGAGTTTACTTACGAGAACGCTGTTATTAAGATCAAAGCGCACCTGACTATCTGAGAGCGAAAGCTTAACTTCACCCTCATCACCTAGGAGGCGAGCGAGCTCTTGCACAGCTTTTGTCGGAATGATGACGTCCGTCTCATGACTCGCTGGGAACTCTAGCTCATTCTCCACCATTGCGAGGCGGCGACCGTCTGTGGCAACGAGCGTCATTTTGCTTTCTTTGAATGATGTGAAAATACCATTTAAGACGTAGCGGGTCTCATCATTCGAGATCGCATACGATGTCTTTTTCAATGCGTCCTTTAAGAGCGACTGGGAAATCGTAAACTCCTTCGCTCCATCAAAATCTGGCAACGGAGGGAATTCGTCTTGGCCAAGGCCAATGATCTTGAAGAAAGAAGGGCCACACTTAATGGACGCGACATTTTTCGCATCGATATCCATCTCGACTTCCTCAGCTGGCAGCTCGCGAATAATTTGTGCGAGGCGGCGCGCTGGAAGAGTGGTCGATCCTTCTTTATCAATCTCAGCAGCGACTGTCCCGCTCACACCTACGTCGAGATCAGTGGTGGTGAGCTTGATCATTCCCCCTCCTGCTTCCAATAGGACATTAGAGAGGATTGGAAGCGTCGTGCGAGATGAGACGACGTGTTGGACCTGTTGAAGGGCTTCGAGGAACGATTCTTTGCTAATCCGGAATTTCATGCGGTGAAAAAGTGCTGGAGATACTGGCGCTACACTTCGCATTTCGGAAGGCCTTGGCAAGCTTCCTTTTAAATTACTTAAGAAATCTTAGATACCGGCCAGCCGCCCCTTCTGCAAAAGAGCTATTCTCTCCAGCATTTAGTCACGTCGCAGTCGATTCTGAATTTGCTCAATAGTCGCCCGAAGTTCCCCGTCTTTCTTGATCTCAGAGGTCACTTTTTTCACCGCATGGATGACTGTCCCATGGTCGCGACCGCCAAATGACTCGCCGATATCTTTGAGCGAACTTTTTGTCATCGTGCGACTCAGATACATCGCGATCTGACGAGCGAGGGCGATATTCGCCGGGCGTCTACGACTCGTCATATCTGCGAGGCGAATGTCAAAATGCTCAGACACTTGACGCTGAATGGAGTCGATAGTGACAGGCTTAGCCGCCTCTTCGGTTAAAATATCACGCAGAAGACTCTGCACACGATCGACTGTCAGATTCGAGTCACCTAGAGAAGCATATGTCGAGATACGGACGAGACCACCGACCAAGCGACGGACATTGGTCTTAATGTTTTCTGCGAGAAAGTTGACGAGGTTATCGTCAAGCTTGACCTTCCACTCGTCCATCTTGCGACGAAGAATGGCAGTTCTTGTCTCAAGCTGCGGCACTTGCATCTCAACTGTAAGCCCAGCTTCGAAGCGGGAAACGAGACGAGATGACAGGTTCTTAATCTCAGACGCTGGACGATCACTCGTCAGAACGATCTGACATTGGTTATCAAATAAGCGATTAAAGGTGTGAAAGAACTCTTCCTGCGAGCGCTCTTTGCCTGCGAGAAATTGCACATCGTCCAAGAGAATGACGTCTGCTTTGCGATAGCGGGCGCGGAATTTTTCTAAATCTCCGCGTTTCACAGAGTCGATGAACTCATTGATAAAGTCTTCACATGTGAGGTAGAGCACACGGGCCTTTGGGTCCGTAGTGAGGCGGCTCAAGCCCACAGCTTGCATTAAGTGAGTCTTCCCTAGTCCGGAATCACCATAAATGAACAGCGGATTGTATCCTCCACGGTTCTCGGTCGCGACAGCTGAACAGGCGGCATGAGCGAATTGATTACTGTGGCCGACGACGAAACGATCAAAGGTATTCGACGTGTTGAGCTGCGCTTTTTTCGCTTCTTTTAAAATTTTTGCATCAGTGTGAACCGGCTCTGCCCCCTGTGCATTAGCCTCAGCCATTTCTTTTCCAGAAACTGGCTTTTCGGGCATAGTTTCGCCAGTCGAGACCTTGATCTGAATCGCACAATCCATGCCGCACACCTCGTGCACAGCACTCTGCAGATCTTGTAAATAATTCGCCTCGATCCACAGCTGATGGATATCGCTAGGAACAATTAAAATAAACTGATTCTCAGATTCCTCCAATACAGTAGATGCATCGAACCAACGCTTATAAACAGGCTCCGACAGTCTTTCTTGAAGGAGCGAGAGAACGGTATTCACGGAAGAAGCAGCAGGTGATGAATAAGTGGTAACAGAGTCAGAGGATGGTGTGAGTGAGGAGTCAGTAAGGGAAGGAGAATGAGCGTCTAAAAGGTCCATTGATGAAGTGTTTGGCAGGAGGGTTTTGGAAAAAGGTGAACGAGCAACAACACTCGTTCGGAAGCAGCGAATGAGACCTTAACTAAGAGTGCTCTGGGGACGGCAATAGCTTTTTTACAGGCGGAATTATTTTTTAAAAAAATCCCCTATTCCACCTGAGTTCCACACCGAAAAAATAAAAAAATCTCGACATAGAGATCACTTTACTTCGCTAAACCAACTTCAGCTAAACCAACCAAACAATAATCGTAACT
>CALFDI010000114.1 GCA_937952875.1 uncultured Verrucomicrobiales bacterium | reverse complement strand
ATCGATGGAAACAAACTAACGGATAATACTACAGATCCAGTGAATACTTATTCAAAGACATAAATGCACCCTTCCACATCGAAACTGACTTGATCGTCACTTAGTTGGCTAAATCGTCACATGGGAGCGATTCCGCATGACCCGCTCAGAGCTAGAAGTAAGCGCGGTTGGGTTTGGCCCGCTTAATTCTATGTTTTCTCGTTTCCTTTGGTTCATTGTTTTTTCTTATTCCATCATCGGTCTAAGCCGTGCTGAAGACATCGGAAATCTGTATCCTGCGCACCCGCAGGACATTCGTGTCAGCGAGACTCAGCTCACAGGATTCCTCCCTCTGAAAGAACAGAAATGGAATTTCATAAAGCCACCTCATCCACCGATGGTTCTTAGACCAAGTATATTAGAGGCATGGTCACCTACGAACGATGTAGACGAAACCAACTTCCCCCTCGAAATCACAGACAGAGACCTCGAAGCTGAAATCACTCGACTAGAAGGCGGAGAAGAATTCACAACTCTGCCCGGCTTAGAAGAATTCGGAAACTGTGAAATTCATGGAGATGTCTTCGATCTCTCCACAACTGATCCCCTTAACGAGGTAATTATTACTATCGTCGGACGAAATGAAAACGTCCTCAGTCAGCCCGATGGTTCCTTTCTCATCAAAAATCTCCCACAAGGAACGTTTCGTCTAAAATTCGCACGGCTCGGGTATTCTGTAGGCTCTACGACTGTGACCACCCGCGCAGGATTCCCAGGCGAGGTCAGCTTAGGCCTAAGGATCAAGACGGTAGATGACTCAGGAGAAGTTCTGTTAGACGAAGAACCAGTCATTGGTGAGTATGAAGAAAGTGGAAATACGGGAGACTTCGTATTAGATATCGGAGCAACACCTTCATTGAGTAGTGGAATCGGCGAAGAACAGTTCGCGAAGCAAAATCTTAGCGATGCTGGCGACGCCGTCGAAAAGGTAGCAGGAGCAAACATTGTGGATGGAAAATTCGCTGTAGTCCGTGGTTTGGCAGATCGCTATGTGACAACAACTTTCAATGGTGGTGCTGTATCATCGTCAGTCCCAGACAGAAAAGCGGTTCCCCTTGATCTCTTTCCAACGTCTGCGATTCGAGTGATCGATGTGGCAAAAACGTATCGTCCTTCACTGTCTGGAGATTTTGGAGGCGCAGCCATTGACGTAATATCAAAGACAATTCCCGACGGCCCAGTGCTCAGCGTTAAAGCTAAACAAGAGCATAACCCTCACCTCCCAGATACAGTGTTACTCTTCCCTGGGAGAGAGTTAGGCTTCTTGGGCGACATCGGTGATGGCATTAATCTCAACGGAATTCTTAATTCCGATAATGCCCTATTCGGTTCACCTGAAGCACCCGATGGTTCTCCTCTCAATCAGGAGCAGGCGCTGAGTGCACAACGAGCAGCACGCCAACTCATCTCATCTAGAAGCTTTCTCCCGGAGAGTGGTGATCCTGAACAGAAGCGTTCATTCGGCCTAACGATTGGCAACCGTGTCGAGCTGACACCTAATCTCGTATGGGGATTCATTCTCTCTGGTGGACAGGAAAATAGCGATAGTTTTCAGGAGTCTGCCCAGTTCCGCACAAGCGGGCGTGAATGGTTCCAACAAGACTATAGCCGTAAGAGAGAGTGGAATGCTTTTTTCTCCACAGGCTTCGAACTTGGAGAGAATCATGATGTCTCTCTTGTCTATTTTAACAAACACCTAGCAGAAGATTCCGTTTCTATCGGGAACGGTATCACAGATCGAAATGGTATCTTCGGTGATCCCTCAAGCTTTGAAAATACTCAGGAGCGTTTTGGTGCAGCGGCTCTGCTTAATGGAGCATTCGTAGAAATTGATACTTATGAGCAAGACTTAAATATTCTCCAGTTCAAAGGCCGCCATGCACACTCTTCACGTGGACCTGAGGTGAAGTGGAATGTGACAAATTCCAATGCCAGAGAAAACCGTCCTGACTATTCGATCTTACAATTTAGCCAGATCGTCTTTGATGCACCAGAGGCATTCGAAGCTGAGAGGCAACGACTCAATCAACCGCTCTATGATACGATAAATTCAGCATTCGACGGATCAGGCATCACTGTTCCTGATTTCCAGAACTTAGATGAAGCTGCTAACTTCTTACGCAATCAGTCATTCATCGCTTTATCAGAAGCGCAGATTTCAGGACTCATTGAAAGACCACGCTCACAGCACCCGATCGAAGACGCCTCACGAGAGACGATTAACACCATCGAACTTCTCGACTTTTCTCCTGAAAACGGAGACGGCAACCGATCCTTCCGCACTATCCAGTCAATCGATGAGACCACGAAGGACTCTAGCATTGACTTCACTCTCCCTTACTACTTTTCCAGTGACAACGAAGAGAGTGGATTCAAGCTTTCACTTGGATTTAGTTCGATAGAAAGACTCCGTCAGACACGGGGGCGCCGATTTGAGCTGAACAGTGAATTTACAAATGGCTCAGGAACACGAACGGAAGGACTATCAGGCGAAGATATCGCGCGTGAAGGAGAGAATCTCGTTACAGATCCTAACAGATTCAACGATCTCTTTTCTGGATTTCGTCAAGGGGTTCCATTTATCGACGACGATACAGTAGGCGCCCAGAATTTAATCAACAATGTCGACGGCTTTCACAATATCGAATCTCGTTACATTGGAGGCCATCTTTTTGCAGGCGACCATTATC
>CALFDI010000113.1 GCA_937952875.1 uncultured Verrucomicrobiales bacterium | reverse complement strand
GTATCCCGCGGTCCTTTCGCATAGGGAGGATCGGCGAAGATGACATCATACACTCCGGCATCACGGTCTAGATAACTGAGCACATCTGCTGAGATGACTTTTCCATTGAGCTGGCACAGATCAATATTCTCCTGAGTCACTCGGGCGACTCTACGGTCTTGCTCCACGAAAGTTGCCTCTTTTGCCCCTCGGCTCAACGCCTCTAAGCCGAGGGAACCTGTTCCAGCAAAAAGATCTAACACCCGCGCATTTTCAATCTCAGATGAGAGGATCGAAAATAACGCCTCGCGTAGCCTGTCTGTAGATGGGCGAACTTCTCCTTTGGGCATTTTTAGACGCCGCCCTCTCGCTAACCCTGTAATAATTCTCATAACCTTATCGCCCTTGTTATTCTTTTCCTTAATTTCTCGCTGATGACAATACTGCACCTAACTCTACCCATTCATCTTTATTCAGCGCATTAATCCATAGCCTTGAGCCTACACCTGTAATTCTCAGCTCTCGCATCCACAGATCTGGAGTGGGAGATGGCCCCATCCATGGCCTATCATCGGTCAATCCATACTGACGTGCAAACCGGTTCAATGACTCAGAGTCATTTGGTCCACTCAAAAGCCTAACAGCCGCTCCCACTGCACCGTTTCTAAGTGCAACGCCATTTCCTCTTAGCAATGTTGTTTCACCCAGTAATAAAGCATCATCTAAACTCATGCCATAGGCATTGGCTGAGACAGAGGCCTTACCCTCATAGAACTCGATTTTCTCTCCTCCTACTGGATCTAGGAGAGACACACCTTCGCACTTAAAGCCTGACACACCACTCCATGTCGCACGGTTCTGAAGCATCCCACCAAAACGGGAATTGCCCCGGAGCTGTGAGACAGAAAGGCCTAGCTCAGGGATAGCCCATGACTGATCAGGTATTTCAAGCCTCCCACTGAACACTCCTCCACGTTTCGGTGTCGCACGTGCGGCAACGAGATAATTCAATCCATAAAACTCACCATCGGACTCACTTATATTCAACCAAGGTCGAGCCCACTGAAGATCGATCTGACCTTTTCCAGGCTGAACGTTTCCTATGACAGAGAGTTCATCCCAAACGATCTCTCCAGCACGATCTTCTCCACCTAATGGCATATTCACGCTGAGCCCTTTAATCTTCCAGAGCTCTGATTCATCTTTTTCGTCTACGATCGTAAATTCACCCTCCGAGATCACTACATCCACAGTAGGTCCTACAGGTTCTCGCTCCGCTACTGGAGGTGCTGGATCTGGCGCTGACTGCTCTTGCACGGCTGCGGTCGGTCGTTTTGTTTGAGATGACTGTGGACGATCAATTGGCGGGGCGACTGGCGTCCTACCCTGCTGTTCATCAGGAGCTGTGTTATCTGTCCATGTGATATCTGAGCGTTTCGCCAAGGTTGAAATGAGCTGTATTGGAATTCTTCCTTTAGGCTGAGAGATCTCTACACGCTTTGGCCACACACTCAGTCTATCGGTTCGTTTTTGAAGAGTGAGAGTGATCGATTGAGCTGTGAAAACTGGGTGCTCTTCTGATGAACTCTGCTGAGCTTGTAGACCTTCAAGGCCTACTATCCAGGGCAGATCCACTACAACTCTCTCTACAGACCATTCAAGCCCAGAGCGTTTTTCTAACTGCTTTAGCAAGACGCTCTTCGCAAGAGATGTATTCAGAAGTGGCTCCAGGAATAAGATCACTAGAACTCCAACTACTAGAACAATGAGACAGCATAGACAAAGCCATCGTCTAACACGCCGCCACCCGCTACGCCGAGTTCGTGTCTGTCTCGGGCGGGTCATATGATGAAGCCTCAGTAACAGGGTTACTTTTTCTCAGCTTTAACGGGATTAAACCGAATCACCATGCTCTCATCAAAGACACG
Source organism: uncultured Verrucomicrobiales bacterium (assembly GCA_937952875.1). Taxonomy (GTDB): domain Bacteria; phylum Verrucomicrobiota; class Verrucomicrobiia; order Verrucomicrobiales; family Akkermansiaceae; genus CALFDI01. The sequence continues at coordinate 2,654 of CALFDI010000113.1, read as the reverse complement.
GCGACCAGCTCCGTCGACCTCTTGATATCGATATACAATAAGACCATATTTCCCCTTTGTGTCTCGACCGATTGCGATATTCTCTTTTGCTTTCACAAAGGTGTCTTCTTTCTCCATCTTCCACTCTTTGCCACGCCATCCACCGAGAATACTGCGCTCATCAGCATTAATATCTTTAATGCGTTTCAATGCTCCATTGGATGATTTCCATGCATCATCTTTCGCGTTATAGCGTAAAAGTCGAATCGGCATACCAGGGCCACTGACAGAAAGTTGCCACACATCTTCCCCGAGATCATTGAGCATGATCGTCACCTTCGCTTGGCTAACGAACTTACGTGAATCCCAGAGCTTCAGATACTCTGCATACTCTGCTTCCGAGAGACCTAGCTTAGGATCGTAAGGCAAAGGCACACCCGGGCGCGCTTTTTTTGAGTGCTCCTCGAACCAGGCTGGATCTTTCCGAGACGCTTCATCGACTTTTTTCAGGTAGTTATGAATCTCTTCGGGCGGGACCACAGTCACGATATCCCCTTTCACCGTCTTTTTAGCCGTGAGGAAATCAGCCAATTCATTCGCGCTAAGTGCTGCAGGGAGAAGAGCAAAGAAGAAAAAAGTAATATAACGAATCATGTAAGTATTAGGAGTGAAGTCTGTTCTAAGGGGTAATCATGACCCCTAGTCATTCAACTGTCCAGCTCTGTAGGCCTTAGCGAGCATACCTGCCCCAGCTGCCACCATTGCCAGAATCATCAAGAGATGAGATGTCTTCACGTTCATCACGAACTGGATACGGCTGAGAATCTCGATTGCTATGACAAGAAAACCGATACCGCTCAAGCCCCATGCCCAGCGCTTTGACGCATCGTAGAAAAGAGCTCCTATTCCTAACATGAATGGCAAAAAGACGATTCCCATCGAGGTGGTCTCTAGCCCTGCACGCCCACCGCCAATCATTCGAGAAAACATGCCATATCCACCCGATACAACACGCACAGAATCTAGCAGGAGATACAGTCCTAACGCCATGAGCACGAGACCGATTCCTCCTAAAAACAAGCCATCTCCCCCTTCTGTCCCACCAGGCTTGAGCCCCAACCCTTTCTGTGGATTCAGGTCATTTTGCTTCGTTTCGTTTTTATCTTGCTGAGCCATTTCGCGAGAGTGCCTGATGAAAGTGTAAATGTTCGTAACAAGAACCAGATTTAACCTGCTTGAAGAGCATAGACGGCAAAGGTCGCCAACCAGTGTTCACCTTCATAATGACCGCTCGTCACATACTTAAGACCAGTCTGGATGTGTTCATCTGCAGCTTTCCTCATAATCGTTCGGCGGGCGTCGTCCTCGGGTAGAGCATTGGCTATTCCGCGAAACGTCCATGCGCGACAAAAGTTTAATCCTGCAAGATGGACCAGATGCCCGTCAGTCACATCGCTAACCTCAGTCGGAGTCAGCAGATTCCCAAGGCTCCCATCAGACTTTAAAGTCGGAAAGAACGCATCTAACCATGTCACAAAGTCATTCGGAGAAAGCACTCGCCGCATGAGATCTGCCTCGTTCAGGCCAGATGAGAAAAAGTCATTACCTGAAGGCTCATAGGCGACAGGGTAGTTCGTATCCTTTAAAAAATACTCCTTCGAGCAAGAGATGATTAACGTCTCTAGTTCGACGTTTTTCACAGCACGCGCATAATCGAGGATCATACCTAGAGCGAAGGATGTGTCTTGATGAGTCCCGGTGCGAACCGGCCATGTCAAACGAGGCAAATAGCCTTCAGTGAGCTTCACGAGTTTTTTTTCGAGCGGAGTCAGTATCTTAGCCCATGCCTCTGCACGTGGATCATCCCATGTGCGAAGCTCCGACATTAAGTGAAGAAACCACGCCCAGCCATACATACGCTCAAAGCTACTGTTTCCCTCTGCTTGAAAATACGCGACTTCTGCAGCGACTTTTTCGGCAGTAAATTGAGCATTCAAGAGCGCTTCAATGTCTTTCGAGCTCTTCACAGATGGCACCGTGCGTAGCAAGCGCACAAGCATCCAATGCCCATGCACTGAAGAATGCCAATCGAAGCTCCCGAAGAAAATAGGGTGCATCTGCCGAGGTGATCGCACTCCCTGAGCGTCCATCATAACATTTGAAGGCTTATTCGGGTATTCTCTAGGAATCCCCTTCAACGCAAGTTGAGCGAAAGAATCCGCATCTTCAGCAGGTATCTCTGATAGCATAGGCATGCAGGAAAGTGACCATATGGTAGCTGATATGGCAACAGTGCGCAAAAACTGGAATGGATGCATCCCCATCTCTTACCGAGCTAAGACACAAAAGTCCACCGACACCCTTATGAATTTTTTACAAATCTGGTCATAGACAGGTCACTCGCCACGTAATAATATAAAAAGAACAATGAAACCCCTAACTATCCCTCTCTTCTCAGCGTGTGCTACAGCACTTGCCATAGCGACCGTTATCCCACTGGCAGATAGGAAAACAAACACCCCAGCTATAACAGGTGCTGAAGCATATGGACAAACTCTGCAAATCCCCAATGGTTTACCAGAAACGTTCTCGATCACAGTTCCCTATTCTGGTGAGTCATATGTATTAGAACTCCGGAAAAACTCAGTCATTGGGGAAAATACAAGATTTCTAGT
>CALFDI010000112.1 GCA_937952875.1 uncultured Verrucomicrobiales bacterium | reverse complement strand
CTCTACATCAACGGACAACAATCAAGCAGCAGCGTCATCAATACTGGATCCGTTCCCATCAATATGAGTAACCCTCTCTTCGTCGGCCGCGATAATCGTGAACCGGGAGCCGAAGGAATGAGCATCGATGAGGTCGCCTTTTACAACAAAGCACTCAGCGAAACTCGAATTCGCATCCACTACGAGACCGGAATCACCTCTAAAACCTCAATTCGCGACACAGACGACGATGGCCTATCCAACCTCTGGGAGCTAGAAAACAATCTCTTACCCAATGATTCAGCTGATGGCCCGCTGAATCTCGCAGCCTTCGCCTTCGGACTCGCTTCGGGTTCTCCCCCTCCCTCACTCAATCTGAACGAAGATGCCAATGGCTTCGCCACCTTCACCCACCCTGTGAATCCAAACGCCCTCGGCCTACTCCAAATCGTCCCCGAGTGCTCCGTTGATCTCGGCCAGACTGATCCGTGGACCAGTGAAGGCCTAAACATCGAAGAGCTACAAAATGGCGAACGCCGCATCCGCTCAAACACGCCGATGAATACCCTTCCGAACGACTTCTTCCGCCTGCGTGTAACGAAGCCTGAGTAAAGACAAAGAATGCAATCGAGTTTGGCACACGCTGTAACGGGTAAACGACTGAAAAACCCTTTATTCACCGGTCATTCAGCACACCAACGTAGCATGGAAGCACACTCAAAGTTCGCTATTTCATCCCCTTTCGGTTGCCACTTTCATCAGGCCAGTTTTGCACCGCAAGACTGGCCTGAAATGTTTTACACCCCATCGGAAGTCGAACCTCTTATTACTTTTCTCGGGTTCGAGCCGGAGTGAGCTTCGCGAACGAAGACAGCGTGAGGAATGAAATGACGAGGGCAATCCCCTACGGGTTGCCATTTTTCTAGCCTCATTCTGCCCCGCAGAATGAGGCTAATTTTTTGCCCTCGTCGGAGGAGAATTTTACCAACTCGACTCACGTTCCTTTGGGATTACATTCATAAAAGTTCTGATATGCGAACCGTCCTTATTCTCCTCTCCATGATTCTGTCGATTCAGGCAGGGGCGCTACGGGTGAGCATTCAGAACGTCTTCGGAGACCACCCACTTGCTCTCAATTCACTAAAATACCAAGGAGCCGAAGACTTTTCAGTCAATCGCTTCAGCTATCTTCTCAGTGAATTTGCCCTCCAAAAGAAAGATGATCAGACGTGGATAGCACTCCCAGATCAGTTCGCATATCTCGACGCGGTAAAGCGTCGCACACATTTTACTCTCACCGACATACCCGCTGGAGACTACTCTGCGATCCGCTTTTCGCTGGGTGTGCCCAGAGACGTGAATCATAGCGACACTTCAGTCTATTCTCCTAAGCATCCACTGAACCCGAACCTGAACCAACTCCACTGGGACTGGGCTGGCGGATATATCTTTCTCGCGATTGAAGGGCGCTATCGCTCGAAAACCAAAGATCTCAAAGGCTATGTCTACCATCTGGCGAACGATGTAAACCTCTCCCGCACACAGCTCTCCATTCCTTTCCAAATAGAAAAAAACACCCACATAGAACTCGCACTTGATATCAAAAAGCTCCTTGGATCTCCACGGCCACTCTCCTTTGAAAAGGACGGGAACTCCACTCACTCTCACCCCGGAGATCCAATTGCATCTGCCCTGATTGCCAATTTTCAAAGCAGTCTATCAGTCGCCGGGGTGAATTATCCAGCGGACGAGATCCCTCAGCAGTCGGTAAAGCCACTCTATCTCCCGGAGATGTATACACCTTATTTGTTCAAGATGAGCCGTCGCTTTCCACAGCCAATACTGCCACGCGACAATCCACTCCTCACAGAACGAGTTGATCTCGGAAAAAAGCTCTTTTTTGACCCTATTCTCTCCGTTGATCGATCGATCTCCTGCTCTTCTTGCCACACGCCAGAGCAGGCCTTTTCAGATGCTCGCCCCCTCTCCGTAGGCTTCCAGGGAAGGAGCACACCTCGCCATTCCATGCCACTTTTTAATCTCGCATGGAAATCCTCCTTCTTCTGGGACGGCAGAGCAACATCCCTGCGCGAGCAAGTTCTGCAACCTATCCAAGACCATCGAGAAATGGCATCGAATCTCGACGAAGTGGTCACACGGCTCAACACAGACCAAGACTACTCAACCTCCTTTGAGAAAGCCTTTGGCTCAGGAGCGATCACTTCGGAAAAACTCGCACTCGCTCTGGAAAACTACCTGCTATCACTCACCAGCTATGAATCGAAATTCGACAGTGCGCTTTCTGGTGAAGCCAAGCTCACGGAAAAAGAACAACGCGGCATGGAACTCTTCTTCACAGAATACGAGCCACGCAGTCAGCAATTCGGCGCCGATTGCTTCCACTGCCACGGAGGTGCCAACTTCTCAGATCATCAATTTCACAACAACGGCCTCCCTCTCAACGAAGACCTCGGTCGCTTCACCGCCACGGGGCAAGAGTCAGATAAACATCTCTTCGCTACGCCCAGTCTGAGAAACATAGCCCTCACCGCGCCCTACATGCACGATGGCAGCCTGAAGACTCTAGAAGACGTGATCGATCACTACAACGGCCCACTCAATCACAGCTCCACTCTCTCGCCTCATCTCGCAAAACACCCAAAACAAGGACTCCAACTCAAAGACGAAGACAAGGTAGCATTAGTCGCCTTTCTCAAAACTCTCACTGATCCGAAATATAAGAAAAAGTAGCTGAAAAGAGCCTCTCAAAAATATCAATGCTCTGTCCTGCAACTTTTTCTATTTCCCGATGTTTCATCCGATCTAAACCCACATGAAGCCTCTCTTTATATTGCTGTTCCTCATCAGCGTCATCCACGCTAACCCGCTCCTCACCTCTTGGCACACGGACTCCAGCACCCAATACGCGCGGATCTACGAGAGCACGGATGCTGAGACAGCGAACACGAGTGTCACAACTTGGTCTCGAGGCCTAGGGGTCCAAAATGCTCCTACCTATGCAGGCGTTCATGAGATCAGCCAAACAGACACTGACGTCTACGTCCGAACCACGGGACTAGGCAGTCACATCATGGGGCCGTGGTATCTCAATGAGGCGAAGACAAATCTCTTCCCTAACTTTCCTTCGAATCAGGCCATCATCTACCGTCTTCCAAAATCTCCGGGCACAGTGCCAACGACTAAAACTCTGACTGGTCTTGGCCGAATCGGACTCTTCGTAGACGGAGTGTCTATGTTCGATAGCCGGGATGCTTTTTCCTACGACACGTCAGCAGGTGAAGATGAAGGACCTAATAACTCAGCTGATGGAGATGGTATCTGGAATCGAGACGCTTTTGTAAATGAAGCCGTCACCTTCGATGCTGCCAATGCTCATCAGGCGGGGAACAACTATCACTATCATGCAAATCCAGTGGGTCTTCGCCACATTTTAGGGGATAGCGTTGACTACGATCCCGGCAGTAACACCTACACAGAAAACTTTAATGGAATGCACTCCCCTATCCTCGGTTGGGTTAGAGACGGCTACCCTGTGTATGGGCCATATGGTTATTCTGACCCGACAGATCCAGAAAGCGAAATTCGCCGCATGAGTTCTGGGTTTCAAAAAAGAAACATCACTCAGCGCCAGACCCTACCCGCCTACGCTGCACGTGATCAGAACCGCTCGGAAATTCTCAGCCCTAACGAATATGGCCCAGATATCAGTCCAGCTTTCACTCTCGGTCACTACTTAGAAGACTATGAATATCTCGGTGACCTCGGATTAGTTCATGGTGACGACTTCGATCTTGATCTCCACAACGGGCGCTTCTGCGTCACGCCAGAATTCCCTGATGGGACCTTCGTTTACTTCGTCTGCATTGAGGAAGACGGGACACCTAAATTCCCTTATAACATCGGCCGCACATTCTACGGAAATCCCGTAGGAAATGTCGCACAAACTCTCCCTGCAGATGCATCGATCATCTTCGAAGGTGGTCCAGAACATCCGCTTACAGCGAAGCTCGAATCACTCTCAGATGAAATCACGATCACATGGAATGCTGCGGAAGGCGGCACCTACGTCGTCGAAGCTAGTGATGATCTTGACTCCTGGGGCAGCATCCCATCGACACCAGATAAAGGAGTTCTCAGCGTCACTGAAGCCCTTGAAGATAAACGATTTTTCAGAACAAACCAACTCTCTCTCGCTTCCTTTGATGACACTGGATTCGCCATCGACACAGCCTTCCAAGGCACTCAGAACAATGTGCTTCTCATTATCGTCGATGATTTGGGAATCGACTCGAGTCCACTCGATAATCCAAGCGTCACCTCCCATGCATCGATGCCCACCTTACAGTCTATGGCTGATCAAGGTGTCCGCTTTACCAATGCTTACGCTCAACCCACTTGTTCCCCGACCCGGGCAAACATCCTGACCGGACGCTACTCATTCCGCCACGGCGTCGGCTCTCCCGGTGGCGTGACATTCCCTACATCTGAGTTCACACTACCAGACGCCTTCGCTGCGGCGAGTTCACCCTACGCTCTCAGTGCGATTGGAAAATGGCACCTCGGAGGAGGTGACAACGGCCCTCAAGATCTAGCAGGCTGGAATGAATTCCGCGGAACTCTCAATTCTGGAGTCAATAGCTACTATGACTGGAGTAAGACAATTAATGGAGTCACGACACCTAACGTGACAACCTACACAACAACTGACCAGATCAATGATGCGGTCTCTTTCATCAACAGTCAGGGCGACAACCCATGGTTCTGCTGGTTAGCTCTCAATGCGCCACACGGTCCATTCCAAGAACCGCCGGCCGACCTCGTATTATCGAACTCCAGTGGAGGGAACACTCGTGGAACCTATGAACGTATGCTCGAAGCTATGGACACAGAACTCGCCCGTCTACTTGAAACGGTCGACCTCAGCACGACAAACATCCTACTCATCGGTGACAATGGCACACCTGGCAATGTGACCCAAGCTCCCTTTGCTCCAAACAAAGCGAAGACAACTCTTTATGAAGGAGGAACTCACGTTCCCTTCATCGCTCTCGGACCCGACGTCCGAGCACGCGGCACTCGCGAGGATCTCGTCCACTGTGCCGATATCTATAGCACCATTCTCGAGCTAGCAGGCATCGAGCACAGCAGCGTCGTGCCCGAAGATATCGTTATAGATAGTCGTTCACTCTTTGGCGTCCTGAATAACAGCGGCAGTATAGAAGGAGGAATTGTAGTAGAGGCCTTTGGAAATACGACTGATCCAGGCCGCGCTATCCGCATAGGCAATTATAAACTCATTCTCTACGACGATGGTCGAGAGGAGCTTTACGATGTCGTCGCCGATCCTTCAGAGGGCACAGATTTCCTCCTCAATGCGTCTCTCACTGCCGCACAACAAGCTGCCTACGACCTCCTCGTAGCACGGAATGCGGAACTCGAGACCACTCATTCTGGCACGACCGCGACAGGTATTCTCTCCGCAACTCCTAGCTCTGGAGTAGGAGGAACTAGCGTGACGCTTACCATTAATTTAGACCCCGCCGCAACGAATCCAGCCGTCCCTGGAATCGCAAACAGCGTCGCCAGCATTAGGCTTGGCACAGTCTCAGGAACATCAGTCAGTCGCCCAAGCCGCCATGTCGTAGAAGCTACATTTACACTCCCCGAGCAAGCGGGAGAATACGAAATCGAAATCATCTATGGAGGCCCTCAGGCCCGCACCTTCGGCCTAAATAACGCTTTCACAGTTACTACTCCGTAGTATTTTAAAAAACACTAGAGAGGCTAATAACCGAATGTCATTTAGTGACTCAATGGCAATCAAACTTACTTTGAGCCGTATTTTTGGAATTCGGCTAACTCTTGAGGAAGTAGAGCTTCTTTTCCAAACATCATGGTATAGGCATTAGCGAGTGCTCCCGCTTCTAACAATCTAAGATGCCCAGGTGAGGTTCTTCTTTCATCATCTGTGCCGTAGAATTTACGAGCCTGTATGACTCCTTCGTCATCCTTTAAGATTCTCAATGTGCGTTCGACTGCATCTTTCGCATACTTCTGAGATGCTGCATAATCAGCTGTAATGGCATATGCATAACCAGTCAGAGCATTTTCTGTCTGAGGTGGATTTACATTTTCACATGCGAGAGCCCAGCAGTATCCCATCTGGGCGCGGTGCGCATTATTCTCGATATTAAGAATCTGCTCAGCTCCGTAGCGAGAAAGGCGGTCCCATTCCTTACTATGAACGGCAAGCCATGTTTCGTTGATTTTGAGCTGAGCCAGGAGATCTTTTCGCTTCAAGTTTCGGGGCTGATATTTATCCATCTCCGTCTCTAAAGTAGCGAGGTCACCTTTCAGGCGGTAGCACTCTAATTTATAGAAACCAGCGAGCGTGTGATAATTTCCCGGAAGGGAATCGACAATTTTATATTCCTTTTCGCATGCGGTGAAATGAGTGAGAGCTGTATCATAGTCAGCATTTCTCAGTGCGGCCATACCCATGGAGAATGACTCAGGCTCCACGAAGTAGAGTGACTTGAATTTCGTGCGAGAGAGAGATTTCACCGCAGTGGCTCTTTCTGCAACCTTGTAGGCGATCGAGCTAGCATTCGCACCAGTCACCCAGGCTGTTTCAAATTTCCGCTCATCATAAATGATGAAAGCTTTGAGAGGAGCAGCTTCTGCCAGTGAAAGTGCAGCTAAGCTAGTGAGAAGTATAAGAGGACGAATCATACTGTTTCGTTAGGTAAAGTTATTTTGAGCTAATTGAGATGAAGCGATGATTATCAGTTTTGCTCTTTTTCAGCTTCTTGCTGCGCGAGTGTCTTGATCTGACCAGACTCTTCGTAGCTTTGACTAATCTTAGCGACATCATCATATCGCTTCTTATCGACAGGCTCGAATCTCGGAATGTTTCTCTCCATATTCTTCACCCAACCTGCGAGTGTATCGTAGGCGTTTTGACGATCATTACCGCTATTACGCTGCCAAGCAATGTCTGTAAGGCGAGTTAAGGCAGGTGCTGATACTGAAACATTTCCGATATTGGCGCCGAACACTTTTGTATAAGCGCTAAGAGCGTCTTCCTTTTTCTCTTGTTCGTAGAGCGCGTCTGCATACATGAGCCCGACTTGAGGAGCAAACTTGTTATACCCCTTCTCATTATTGAGATATTCTAAGCCGCGCTTCTCAACAGAACTCCAGTTTTTCGCTGTGAAGAAAATATCGACGATACGGAAGAGAGCCTTTTCTTGGAGACTTTTCTTGGAGTCTTTATCAGTGTAAATCTTATCAAGTATACCAACGGCTTCTGCACGGTTAGAGGGAGCATTAGACTTCCCTAAGACATCAGCCAGACCAAACTGCGCTTCATTATTATAAGACGTATCTTTGTTAGCGATGGCAGCGCGGTAATAAGGCACAGCTTCATTCGGCTGGCCGGTCTGAGTGCGTAAATAGTCACCTAAGCGAACGAGAATAAAGTTCGATAAGACATCTGGCGGGAATGACTGACGAAGATCAGCGAAGAGAACTTTTATGCTCGCCTCGGCCTGTCTCTCTTTTGCCTTATCACCAGCAGCCGCTTTTAGTTCATCCTCGTAAACACCAATGAGTGCGATACGTAGCAACGCGAGTGTGGCTTTGCTTTCGTTATCTACATCTGGGAAATTGTAATAATGCTCTTTGAGCTGCTCTACTGTTTTTCCATTCTCCAAGAATGCTTTCGTGTAGGCATTGATCGTATTCTCCATCGTCGTGGCATCCGCCTCACGAGCCATTTCACTGATGATCATACGCATCTTTTCGAGAGCTTCATCACCACGGTCATGCTTAATCATCGGCTTCAAGCCAGACGATGCAATCTGTGAACGGAGGTATGATCCATCTGAATACTGAGCCCAGAACTTATCATAGTATGTGAGTGCTTCTTCAGTGCGCTCTTCATCCGCAGCTAGGAGAGCGAGCAAATACGAGAGAGACTCGGCAGCGACGTCTTTTTGCTCGCGGCGCTCTGCTAATTCGAGAGCTTTTAGGTAATACTCTTCCGCCTTCTTCACCTGATCGGCATTATCGTAGATATTCCCCTGAAGGTTAAAGGCAATATTCATGATGGATGAGGAAGGGAACTCTTTCTCAATACGCTTAAGCAATTCCAGAGACTTCTCATCCTCACTCAAAGCGTAATGAACAGATGCACGATCAAGTAGAGCAAATTCCAAGAAGCTATTCACATTAGGGTCAGGATACTCCTTAATGAATGAATCGAGGAGACGCCCCGCACGATCATTATCCTGAAGACGTGAGGCATTTGACGCCTCAAAGAAAAGTGCCGCCATACGAGACTTACTCTCTTTATAAGTCTTCACATGCTCCTGAAGATATGGATCAGCATCAAAGGAACGCCCTTCGTAGAAATAACTTCCACCTAGTATATGAAGCACAACATCGTGACGCTCAGTGCCAGACTTAAGTGTTTTAATTCTCAAACGTGCTATCTCGATACACTTAGCATACTCTTGATTCTGGAAGAGCGATTTCAACATCAACCGCTCGACTACTGGCACCTGATTAGAATCAGGAAAGAGTTTAATAAACTTCTGCCCGTATTCTTCTGTTTTGAAGATTTGCTGAGTATTAGACGCATTACGAACGAGGTTAAAGAGATTACTCTCACGATTCTTACTCTTCGGGTAGTAAGTCTCGAGCTGCTCATAAGCTGCGTAAGCCGCCCGAGGGCTTCCCATTCGATCGTGGATCAGACCTATTGCCTGGAGAGCTGTCACTTCATATGTCGAATCGCTCGCGAGGCGCGTCTTGAGAGCCTTCAGCTGCTGCTGCATGGCTGCTCTTTGAAGGACATTTCCTCTATCATTAATATGAGTCCGTGGTGTGAAGGCATCTAAACGTGACTCTAGATCTGCAATCGCGGACTGAGTGCTTGGAACGAGGCTGTAGAGGAGAAATGCTGCGCGATTCAAGTCCGCGCCGGCGTGGGTCGGGCTATGACAATCCCGAGGAGCGCGGGCTGGGCGAGCGCTGCATCCTGATGTCTGGCGGGCCGCCGCTGCGTTCGGGCCTC